>CAMCMW010000009.1 GCA_945876155.1 uncultured Ruminococcus sp.
AAATCCGGTTAAGCGCTGGAAGATTCTCACATCAAAGTACTTCACATCAATCACTTTCGGCTATCTGGCAATGCTCGCAGCGTTTATTATTTCTGCACTCTCAACCATGCTTTTCTTTGGTGCAGACCACCTGGGAGCGTCCTTCATAGCAGTTTCGGGAGATACCGTAAAGGAAATACCGGGATTCCTCTATGTGGCAAAGCTTTACCTGTTAAGCAGCGTACAGCTTGTGGTTATGGGTTCACTGGCTTTTGCAATCTCCTCACTTTTCAGAAGTTCCGCCCTTGCAATAGGCATAAGCGTTATGGCACTTTTCGGCGGAAACACTATCACCCTCATTCTGTCGCAGTTGCAGTTTGACTGGGGAAGATACCTGATATTCTCAAATCTTGACATATCCGGTATAGCAAAAGGCAATTCAATGTTTGCCGGACAGACGGTCGCAGGCGCACTTGTGGTAATAGCAGTCCACATGGTAATTTTCCTGCTGACAGCCTGGGACGGTTTCAACAAAAGAGAAATTTAAGAACAAAAGATATTATAAAAACCGGAGGGGGGTTCTCTCCGGTTTTTCAGTGTAAAAAAACATACGCCAGTGTAATATTTTATTTTTTAACAAGCCCTGCAAAATCCATAGGTACGGCGTTTGTCAAGGCGGTGTAAGAAATGTATACTTTTTGCAACTTCTTTTTTATATTTATATATTGTATATATTTTGTTTCACTTTTTCTGCGTAAAGAATTGAAAAACATTACATTTCATACACCAGACCTCTCAAACGGCGTAAATACGGCATTATCCTCAAACAAATCATACACCGGAACTTACACCGGATTTACACCAGTCCGCAAAACCTACACCGCAGAATCACAGCAAAACCTGAGTAACTTTTATATTTAACTTGACATTTATTCAGACTGTGGTATAATATAAGTGTAAAAGGGTGCCTGCGATAAGCGGTTCTCCCTCGTTATGCTTGGTTAAATAACCGCCGCACTTTGGTAGAGGGGGCGGTTATTTTCTTTTTCTATCGCTGATTTTGATTATCTCGATAATTACAAGTAATAATGTAAGTACTTCCATAATACCCATACAGCTCACCCCCGTTTCCGAGGGAAAGATTAGAACCGCCTGCCGTTATTCAGACACTCATAAATGTATTATAGCATATTTGATTTTTTTCGTCAATTTTATTTTTCTTGACATTTTACGAAGATGTGGTATAATATAAGTGTAAAAGGGTGCCTGCGATAAGCGGTTCTTCCCTCGAATTTGTTATTTTTTTAGAAATAACTGCCTTGTGTGGAAAGAGGGGCGGTTATTTTCTTTTTCTATCGCTGATTTTGATTATCTCGATAATTACAAGTAATAATGTAAGTACTTCCATAATACCCATACAGCTCACCCCCGTTTCCGAGGGAAAGAATCGAACCGCCTGCCGTTATTCAGACACCCATAAATGTATTATAGCATATTTGACTTTTTTCGTCAATTTTATTTTTTTGCAGGGCGCAAGACCCTGCATATTTTATTCTACGATTTTTTGACATTATATGAAATATATGTTATAATAAAATGACAGGGTGTCTGCGTATCGGTAGGCGGTTTCTCCCTCTGAAAAGGGAGGTGATAAGCTATGTTGACATTTTCTGACTTATGTTTATTTGTCACTATGATAACAAGCATTATCACTCTTGTTTACAAAATACTTAAAGATATTTTTGACAAGAAGTAAAATTTTTCCATATAAAGAAAAATAACCGTCCCCTCTAGCCATGGTGCGACGGTTATTTTTTAACCACAGAGGGAGAACCGCTTATTGCAGGCGCCCTGTTTATACTTATATTATACCACAAATCTGCTGAATGTCAAGTCATATAAAATCTGAAATTTTTCTTCAGAAAACAGTTGACAAACGTAAAGAAACGTGATATAATGTGTAAAGCTGATTTACTTTACACCCCGGAGTGATAAACCATGAAAAATCTTGACTACGCTCTGCTGCTTGAAATTTACGGCAGAATGCTTACCGAAAAACAGCGGGGGGTTATGGAGCTTTATTACTGGGAGGACTTGTCCCTTGGGGAAATATCCCAGGACGAGGGTATCACCAGACAGGCTGTAAGGGACAGCATAAAACGCAGTGAGCAGTTGCTGGAGGACTTTGAAAGCAGGCTTATGCTTGCGGAAAAAATCACAAAGTGCCGCAAAAACTGCGCAGAAATCTGCGGGTACGCAGAAAACCTGAAAAACGAAAACCGGCTTGATGAAAGCTGCATTGATAAAATAAACGAACTTGCCTCCGAAACCGGAGATCTGTTCTGAAAGGAGAGTGCTTATGGCGTTTGAGGGACTTTCGGAAAAACTGAATAACGTGTTCAGAAAGCTTAAATCACGGGGAAAGCTGACAGAATCAGACATAAAAGAGGCTATGCGTGAAGTCAGAATGGCACTTCTCGAAGCGGACGTCAGCTATAAAGTCGTTAAGGACTTCGTTGCAAAGGTTTCAGAAAAGGCTGTAGGCGCAGAGGTGCTTGAAAGCCTGACTCCGGCGCAGCAGGTTATCAAAATCGTAAGAGATGAGCTTTGCGCTCTTATGGGCGATTCAAACGCAAGAATAAATATGCCGTCCAAAGGACCGTGTATCATTATGATGTGCGGACTCCAGGGTTCGGGTAAGACCACCCACTCGGCTAAGCTTGCAAAGCATTTCAAAAAGGAAGGTCACAGACCGCTGCTTGTTGCCTGTGATATTTACCGTCCGGCGGCTATCAACCAGTTAAAGGTGGTAGGCGAAAAAGCCGGGGTAAAGGTTTTTGAAATGGGACAGATAAACCCCGTAGTCATTGCAAAACAGGCTGTTGCCCACGCAAAAGACTACGGTAATGATATAATCATTCTCGATACCGCCGGACGTCTGCACATTGACGAACAGCTCATGGACGAGCTGAAAAATATCAAGTCAGAGGTTCAGCCAAGCGAGATTATGCTTGTTGTTGACGCTATGACCGGTCAGGACGCAGTTAACGTTGCAAAGGCGTTTGACGACGCTCTGGGTATAGACAGCGTTTTAATGTCAAAGCTTGATTCAGATACAAGAGGCGGTGCTGCACTGTCAGTGCTTGCCGTTACAGGTAAGCCGATTAAGTTTGTCGGCACAGGCGAAAAGCTTGACGAGTTTGAGCAGTTCCACCCTGAAAGAATGGCTTCAAGAATCCTCGGTATGGGCGATGTTATGACGCTTATTGAAAAAGCTGAAAACATCATGGATCAGAAAGAGGCAGAGGCAGTAGCTAAGAAATTCCAGGAAAATAAGTTTGATATGAACGATTTGCTTGCACAGTTAAAGCAGATTCAGAAAATGGGTTCTATCAAGTCAATTATTTCCATGCTGCCGGGTGTGGGCGACAAGCTCAAGGACGTTGACGTTGACGAAAAGCAGTTTCTGAGAATAGAGGCAATGATTACTTCTATGACTAAGGCTGAAAGAGAAAAACCGTCCATCATCAACCCGTCAAGAAAGCGCAGAATTGCTGCCGGAAGCGGTACTGACGTTTCAGAAGTAAACAAACTGCTCCGACAGTTTGAACAGATGCAGAAAATGATGAAACAGCTGGGCGGCGGCAAGGGCATGAAAAACAAGAAGATGATGAAACGTCTTGCAGGAATGAATTTCGACAAGATGCCCCCTATGAATTAAGCTGGCAGGAATACAGACATGACAGAGAAAAAACAGGTTTTACTGTTTGGCATAGTCATTATTGCAGTTGGAATTTACTGCTTATGCGCAGCAGTCTTTAACTGGAACTGGTTTTTCAACAACCGCAAGGCAAGAGGTCTTGTGAATATTTTCGGCAGGAACGGTGCAAGAATATTTTATGCAGTTTTAGGACTGTTTTTTGCCGGTGTCGGAACTTTTGTCATGATTCAAAAACTGGTTTTATAACTCACAATTCAATGCGGTATTCCGCTTTGATATACACAATTATTATTTTCGGAGGTGAAAAAAATGGCAGTTAAAATCAGACTGAGAAGAATGGGTGCTAAGAAAGCTCCTTTTTACCGTATAGTTGTTGCTGATTCAAGATATCCGAGAGACGGAAGATTCATTGAAGAAATCGGCTACTATGATCCTACAAAGGAACCTTCATCAGTTTCAGTAGACGCTGAAAAGGCTAAGAAGTGGATTGCAGACGGCGCACAGCCAACTGACACAGTTAAGGTTATCCTTAAAAAGGAAGGCGTTCTTTAATAGTTAAACGCTTGGGGCAAGAGTTTTTCTCTTGCCTTTAATGTTACGGAGGTATTCCATGAAAGATTTGTTATATGTAATAGTTGAAGAACTTGTCGAGGACAAGAGTGCTATTAAAATCACAGAGGACGAGCCTAACGAAGAAGGCGTTATCGTTCTCCATCTCAACGTTGCCCCCGACGATATGGGCAGAGTTATCGGCAAACAGGGTAGAATCGCTAAGGCAATACGCACTATCATGCGTGCTGGTGCTGCCAGAAGCAACGTTAAAGTTGCAGTTGAAATAGATTAAAATTGTATAAATTTTGTAGGGGCGACCATTGGTCGCCCGTTTGTTTTTTGCAGTGATTTTTACAACAAAAATCGGGTAACCAGTGGTCACCCGATATTTATTATTTCGTGTAATAACCGACAATTTCCCCGATAAAAGTCTTATGAAAGGGATCCTTCTCATAAAACTTCAGAAGACTTTTATCAAGAAAGTCATCTTCCGCCATATCCTTTTCATAAAGCTTGTGGCAAACCATGACCGCTCTTGCCTGTTCAAAAGCAACAGTACCCTCAAGCTCAACCGGAACAAGACCTGTCTCCTTTGCCTTGTCACAGTCTCTGCCTGAATGAGAACCGCAGAAATTCAGCGCACTTCTGAACTCCTCATCGAAAAATGATGCAGTAAAATACTCGTTCTTTTCAATAAGCTCAAAAGTTTTTCTGGAGGTTCTTACAACGGTAGTAAACACGGGTTTGTTCCAGAGAATACCAACCTGTCCCCATGACGCAGTCATCGTGTTGTATTCGTTCATATCTCCGCTTGTAAGCAAAAACCAGTCCTTGCCGATAAGTTTGAATGGATTAAAGCTTTCGCCGTTAATATCCTTTTTGATAAATTCCATTGATATCAGTCCTTTCGCAGCAATAAATCAATATAAAAAAGCTTATACTAATTATATTATCACAAAATCGCTGATATTACAAGCGGTAATTTTGATTTTACCTTACGCTCTCTTCAAAGACGCCGGCTTATACTGTAATCTCAGCTTATCGGTAATAAGCGCAATAAACTCCGAATTGGTCGGCTTGCCCTTGCAGGTGTTTACTGTGTAACCGAAAAATGAATTGAGAGTGTCCAGATTACCTCTGTCCCAGGCGATTTCGATAGCGTGTCTGATTGCCCTTTCGACCCTTGAAGAAGTGGTGTCAAACTTCTTTGCCACTGTTGGATAAAGCATTTTTGTAACGCTTTCAAGCAGTGCCTTGTCTTCCAGCGACGCTAAAATCGCCTCTCTCAGATAGTGATAGCCTTTGATATGTGCTGGGACCCCGAGCTGATGTATAACCTCTGTAACGACTATCTCCATATCCTGTTTGTCGTCTGCGGAATGTCTGATACCGTTGCCTCTTAAAAGTGACATTATCCTTTCGCCGAGAGCGCTCATGTCAAATGGTTTCAGCATGAAATAAGCCGCACCGTTCTGCATCACCTGCTGTTCAATAAACGGGTTGTCGTAAGATGATGTAATGATAAATTCCGGACTCTTTCCGCCCAGCGCCTGAACCTTCTTGATGAGTTCTATTGCGTCCATGTGGGGAAGAATTGCGTCAACCACTACAACGTCAGGTTTGTCATTCTTTATTGTTTCAAACAATACACTGCCGTCTTTAGGTCTTGTTACAGCATACATTCCCAGCCCTCTGAGTGTGCTTGCACAGGCAATGCCGTATTCAACGCTGTCATCTCCGATCAGAACCTTGATTTTGTTCATCATTTTGCTCTACCTCCTGATTTTTTCTACAAATAAATAATATCATATAATTCCGACCGACGCAATAGCAATAATTAAATGATTTTAGCTTATTATGACGCTATTTGTAAAATTTTTGTTACAAATTTGTTAATTTCCTTCCAAACCATGACAAAAGAGAGTAAAAAACTCTGCCGGAACAGATATTATAACACCAGGCAAGTCAATCTCCCAGAATTTTCGGTGCAGGCATATTTTCCTTTTTTTCCTTTTCTTCACGTTTAAGCCGCCTTTTTACCTTTTCATCATAGGAAAAGTACTGCAAAACGGCAGCCGCAATCAGCAGAATAAAGGGTATCAAGGTCGGCAGAATGCGGTTTCTGTACATATCCGACGCCGGCTGCATACTGTACATATCGCTCCAGCCGCTTTCATCGGCAATGTTCATCATTTTTATCATAATTGTCATGGCGGCGGCAAAACCGATAGTTTCGGTCACAACGGCAGAAATGTTGAATTTCAGCAGGCAAAGAACAACAGCCGCAGTCATCAGAGCGGAGGAAATGACCATAACCGTTCCCATAACAGTAAATTCACTGCCGTACTTTCCGTAAGTTGAAATCCAGCCAATTCCCGACAGCAGATCCATAAACAGCGGATAAACCGCAGTTGACGCAATAAGGAGTACTTTCAGGAAAACAAGAATTATTTTTGTAATTTTTTCTTTTTCAGTAACCCTGTTCATTTTATTTTTTATAGTTCTCACCAACTGTTTTTAAAATTCGGCATAAAACCGTAAGTCCTGAAATTTTAGCAATTTCACAACATCATAATTACCTTAATAAAACCTTTCTTTTAAGCCAATAGTATTAGTGAAACAACGCTTTAAGAAAGGACTTGAAATATGAAAAAGATATTCAGATCTGCATTTGCAGTTTTAACAATTTTCATTATTAATATCTGCGCAATTGCCGGATATTATTCCGTTAGTCTGCCGGACAGCTATTATGTGTCCAAAGGCAGTAATTTAACACTTTCAACAAAATTTTCAATTGAGGCGGAAAGCAATGAGGCTGTGGCATCCTTTGCCGGAGAAACCTCTCCCTCAGTTGAAACCGCAAATCTCAGGCTTTTCGGTATCGTACCCATAAAGGACGTGGAACTGCACACCGTTGAAACTCCAGTACTCGTTCCAGGAGGAAACCCATTCGGCATAAAGCTGCTCATGGACGGCGTAATGGTGGTGGGCATGGGTGAAGTAAAAACCGCTGACGGAATGGTCTGTCCGGCACAGGAATGCGGTATTGAGGAGGGAAACGTTATCCTCTCCCTGGACGGCAAAAAGCTTTCCTCCAACTCTGATATAACAGAAATACTGTCCGGCTCACAGGGCAATCCTCTTGAAATCGTCTACACCGACGGCGAAGAGGAAACAGTTTCCTTTATAACCCCGGCATACTCCCTCTCAGACTGCTGTTACAAAGCCGGTATGTGGGTGAGAGACTCCACCGCTGGTATTGGTACGGTTACATTTTACGAGCCTGAAACAGGGCGTTTCGGCGGTCTGGGACACCCTGTCTGCGACAGCGACACAGGAGAGATTATTCCCATATCCTCCGGTGAGGCGGCAGAAGTTGAGATTACAGGGGTAGTCCGTGGAAAATCCGGACAGCCCGGCGAACTCCAGGGCTGTTTCACCTCTCGCAAAACCTCCGGCATAATCCGTTCCAACAACAAGTACGGCGTTTTCGGTGAGCTTTTTTCCGGTATCCCGAAGTCTGAGGCAGTACCAATGGCGCTCAAACAGGAAGTGAAAACCGGAAAAGCGTATATTTATACAACAATCGACGAAAGCGGTCCGCAGAAATTTGACATCGAAATCGAGAAAATCGACTGCAAAAGCACCGGCACAAAAAACATGACCCTGAAAGTAACAGACAAGCGTTTGCTTGAAAAAACCGGCGGTATCGTCCAGGGTATGAGCGGTAGTCCCATTATCCAGAACGGCAAACTTGTGGGGGCAGTGACTCATGTATTTGTAAGCGACCCTCAGATGGGTTACGGTATTTTCGCCGAAAATATGTACGAATTCGGTATTACAGGTTCTTAATAAACCGGGGCGCTACTATGTTCAGTAACGCCCCGGCTTTTGTTCTCAATTAGTAGTTTATTAATCAGTTGCTGAAACCGCTGTCAACAAGTTCAACAAGTGCGTCAACAGCCTGCTGTTCATCAGCGCCGTCAGCGATAATTCTGATTGATGTTCCGCCAACGATTCCCAGAGAAAGGATTCCGAGAAGGCTCTTGGCGTTAACTCTGCGCTCTTCCTTTTCAATCCAGATTGAAGACTTGAATTCATTAGCCTTCTGGATGAAGAAAGTAGCAGGTCTTGCATGAAGTCCAACCTGATTCTGAACCATAACATCTTTCACAAACATAACAAACTCTCCTATCTTTGCAATAATTGAAAAAACTTGTTTTCATTATTCAATGTTTTTATGTCTTTTGCTAATTTAATTATACAAGCTATTTTTCCCACAGTCAACGGAAAAATTACACTAAATATACCTTTTCGGCGAAATTTCTACGCTTTGATTAATGTTAAGATTTTATGAAGGTTCATATTTGTTTATTATAACGAAGTAATCGGCTGTTAATTAAAATTATTCACTACGTACAATTTTCAACATTAGTTTATATGCACATTCAACAGACAAAATTATTCAGCAATATGACAATATACACAAAAAGGAATTAAAATATATTATTTTTTACCCGTCTGCTCAATGTACCTTTCATACATATCCGGACGCTTTTCCTTTGTTATTTCAAGGCTTTTCTCATAACGCCAGTCCGCAATGTTCTTGTGGTGACCTGTAAGCAGTACCGGCGGAACTGCCTCACCGTCCCATACCTCAGGGCGTGTGTACTGGGGGTATTCAAGGAGACCGGAAAAGTGGCTTTCCTCCTCGTAGCACTCCGGACTTGACAGTACTCCCTCACACATTCTTGCCACAGCGTCGGTCACAACTGCGGCAGGCAGTTCGCCCCCTGTCAGAACGTAGTCACCGATAGATATTTCCTCGTCAACTATCCTGTCTAAGACCCTCTGGTCAACGCCCTCATAGTGACCGCAGAGTATGAGTATATTTTCCATACACGAAAGCTCCACCGCTCTTGACTGGGTAAACACCGTGCCTTTCGGTGTCATATATATAGTATGCGGTTTTGCCCCGATTTGTTCACAGACAGCCTCATAACACCGGAAAATCGGCTCTGCCTGCATGACCATTCCCATTCCACCGCCGTAGGGGATATCGTCAACACGCCTGTGCTTGTCAAGGGTATAGTCCCTTATCTGGTGGCAGTTTATCTCGATTGCACCCTTTTTTCTGGCACGTCCCACAATGCTTTCCGCAAGAATGTTGTCAACCATTTCCGGGAAGAGTGTTGCAATGTCAATTCTCATCAAAAAGTCCCTCCAGCGGACGGATAAGCATAACCGAATTTTCAATATCCGTTTCGATAACAACCTGTTCTATTGCAGGGATAAGGTAGGTTTTTTCGCCGTTTTTTATCTCGTAAACGTCGTTTGCACCAGTCTGCAGAACGTCCTTTATCTCTCCGTACACCTCGCCGCTGTCAGCGTCCTTTACAGTAAGACCGATAATGTCCTGAATGAAGTAAGTACCCTCGTCAAGTTCAACCTCTTCCCTGTCTATGTATACCAGACTGTTTCTGAGATTGTTTGCCGCCTCGGGAGTGTCAATGCCTTCAAGCTTTAAAAGTGCCATGCCTTTGTGTACTCTTGCGGACTGGACTGTATAAGCCGTTTTTTCCTTTCCTATATAGAGAACGTCAAATTCGCACAGAAAATCCGGGTAGTCGCACCACGGCATGACCTTGACTTCCCCTTTAAGACCGTGAATGTTGACGATTTTGCCGGATTCAAGTAGTTTTTTCATATCAGACCTCCGTTAAAATGTAGTTTTCAACTCATTACAGTATAATCTTCAGATTATGCTGTAATTGCCCGATATGCAGGGAGCAAAGCTTGCTTTGCGTATCTGCAAGGGCATTAAAATAAATTATAATAAATGCAATTGCATTTATTATAGCATATTAAGTTGAAAAGTTCAAGGAGAGTATATCAGAGAAGATTTTGGAGAAGAATAATTTGTGAAAACTGAAATTGTAGTATCACGTCACGCTTCAAACTTTATTGTAGGGGACGGCGCCCTCGACGTCCCTTTGATTTTCGGTATAACTGCCGGTCGTGCCTTAAAGAATCACATACCATAAACTGAACAACGAATTGTCCTGTCTGGTCACAGACCGGGCGACCAATGGTCGCCCCTACAAAATTTATATGAAATCATTTGTATCCCTGGCGTACCAGCAGGAATCGAATGTATTACGACGTCAGTGCAATAAGTACTGAGAAATAGTGGAATATACTTCCGGCTACAGTAAACAGATGCCATACCGAATGAAACCATTTTACCTTTTTTAAAGCATAGAAAATTATGCCGACTGTATAAAGCACACCACCTATAAGAAGATATACCAGCGAAGCAGAAGGGAGAGTTTGCAGCATAGGCTTTATTGCAATTATGATTACCCAGCCCATAAGGATATAGCAGACAACCGATGGTTTGCGGAATCGTTCAAGATTTATGGAGTTGAGAACAATACCGACTGCCGCTGCCCCCCAGACAATACCAAACAGCACCCATCCTAAAACTCCTCTTAAAGGACCAAGTGTGAACGGGGTGTACGTCCCGGCGATAAGGAAGAAAATCGTGTTATGGTCCATTATCCGGAAGAATTTTTTTGCCCTGACGTTGGTAATTGCATGGTAGAGAGTGGACATTGCGTAAAGAATAATAAGTGACGCACCGTAAATACTTGCGCTGACCACCGCCCACGCATCGGAATAAATTGCTGTAAGTACTATCAGAACCGCAGTTCCTGCAATTGCAAGCAGACCGCCTGTGCCGTGCGAAACCGAGTTGAATATTTCTTCGCCTAAAGAATAAGGCTTTTTGATTTTTGTCATATTTAACACTCCTTTTAATTTTATATCACGTTACAGTCCTATTTTATACCCAGATTTACAAAATGTCAATAATAACATAAAAAAACATGGAAACATAAATATTGAAAATCCCGGCTTTTTTTCACGGAAATCTATTTTTAAAATATACGCTGTGAAATTAATCATTTTATGTAGGGGCGACCATTGGTCGCCCGCCAAAAATCCAGTCAAACCGCAACGGGCGACCAATGGTCATACCTACCATAATCCATATTTTACAAAAATTGATTTGTGTGTCCTGTCCGGTCACGGACCACGGACTTGACATTTCCACAAAGTAATGATATGATTAAATGTAAGTGATAAAATATAGAGAAAACAAGGACAGTGACATGAAAAAACCATTACGATTTTATATCTCTGTTGCCGGCGCAAAGCTTATCATAAAACTCATGCGCCTTATGCACAGAAACGCAACTAACCTCCCCGGTGAAATTGCACTTATTTTTTACCCCAAACTGCTGAGATATTTTGAAATGCCTGAAACGGTTATAGCAGTAACGGGTACCAACGGAAAAACCACCGTTTCCAACCTTATCGGTGAAATTCTCACCAAAAATGGATACGACCACATAAACAACAGCTTCGGCGGTAACGTTGACACCGGTATTGCCTCAATTCTGCTGGATAACTGTACCCTTTCCGGCAAATTCAAAAAGGATACAGCGTTATTTGAAATGGACGAGAGAAGTGCGCCCAGACTGCTCCCCTATCTGCGTCCGGACTGGCTTGTCTGCACCAATCTCCAGCGTGACTCCATGAAGAGAAACGCTCACCCGGAGTTTATTTTCAGAATACTCAATGAAAATATTCCCGACAAGACAAAGCTTATCTTAAACGGTGACGACCTCATAAGCGGCAGACTTGCTCTGAACAACAAGAGGGCGTACTTCGGTATCTCAAAGCTTGAAAACGAGCAGACCACCGAGGACAATATCATCTGTGACATCTCAGACTGTCCGCAATGCGGCACAAAGCTTGATTTCAGTTTCCGCCACTACAACCATATAGGACGTGCAGTCTGTCCGAAATGCGGCTTTTCTTCGCCGGAAATCGACTACGACATGAAGTCTGCGGAAAACGGAAAAGCAGTGATTTCAAGCAAGGGCAGTGAGGAAACATATCCACTGCTCAACAACCGTATTACCGATTATTACAATGTGACTGCCGCTGTGGCGTTCTGCCGTGAATTCGGTCTTTCGGAAAAGCAGATTGCCGATTCACTCCAGAGCATGAACATTGTCAGCTCCAGATATGAGAGTTTCAGGGCTTGCGGAAAGGAAGTCATTGTTTCACTTGCAAAGGGTCAGAACCCTGTTGCCTGTTCCGGCGTGTGCGACTTCGTAAGGCGTGAGCCGGGTAAAAAGGCTGTCATTATGATTCTTGAGGACCTTTACGATTCAAAGAGAACTTCTGAAAACATCGCATGGATTTACGAAACTGATTTTGAATTTTTAAAGGGCAACGGTGTTGAACAGATAATAGTGGGCGGAAAAAGAGCCGCTGACTACATCGTAAGACTTCTTCTTGCCGGTATCGACAGGGATAAAATTTTCACCTGCACAGACGAAAAAGACACAGTAAAGCTGCTGAAACCGGAAAAGGTGGACAAGATTATGGTTATGTACGACCTTTTCAATGTGGAGTCCTTAAACAGCATTAAATCACAGCTCAGACAGCTTGGAAACGGAGATAACAATGAAAACAGTTGAAATATTATACCCTGAAATCTGCAATCTTTTCGGTGACACCGGAAACGCACGTTTCCTCAAAAGCTGCACCGACGACTATGTGGAAACTGCACTGAACGAAGTTCCGGCATTCGTAAACGAGGACGTAAAGCTGATTTACTTCGGACCTATGACTGAAAACAATCAGATAAGGGCAATGGAGCGCCTTGAACCGTACAAAGAGCGTATCCGTGAGCTTATTGACAAGGGTACTATCTTTATCGCCACCGGAAATTCCTACGAGATTTTCGGTAAGAGTATAACCGATTCAAGGGGTGCGACAACTCCCTGCATGAACATTCTTGATTTTACCGTTTCAAGAGATTTCATGCACCGTGAAAGCGGTCTTATTATGGGTAACTGGAAAGAACTTGAAATTGTCGGGTTCAAGGCAACTTTTACTTCTATTTACCCCGGAGAGGGTGTTGACACTTTCGTGAACGTAACTAAGGGTATGACCATGAATCCTGAAAGCAAGTGCGAGGGAATAGTTAAAAACAACTTTTTCGGTACTGCCCTTTTAGGCCCTATGCTTATTCTCAATCCACTTTTTACAAAGAAAATTTTTGAAACTGCTGGTATACCGTCTGATAATATCCCATTTTACAAGGAAATGGTTGACGCTTATAACATCAGAGTAAACGAGTTTAAGCAGAGCCAGATTGGCATACATTAGACAGGACAAATTTTGTTAAACCGGGACGTCGGTTTTTCCTCAAATTTTGATAATAAAAATAACCGCAACATTTGGAAGATGAGGGCGGTTATTTTTCTTTTATATTTTACTTGACTTTTAATCTGAATGTGATATAATATAAATATGAAACGGGGCTGCGATAAGCGGTTCTCCCTCATTGATTGGTTAAGAAATAACCGCCCAATTTTGGAAGGAGAGGGCGGCTATTTCTTTAATGTATAGAAATATTACTTCTTGTTAAAAAAGTCTTTTGTAACTTTATAAACAAGAGTGATAATGCTTGTTATCATTGTGACGAATAAACATAAGTCAGAAAATGTCAACATAGCTTATCACCTCCCTTTTAAGAGGGAGAAACCGCCTACCGTTCGCAGACACCCGTAAGCATATTATAACATACTTATTCTTTTTCGTCAATTTTCTTTTTTATTTTACTTGACTTTTAATCTGAATGTGATATAATATAAATATGAAACGGGGCT
>CAMCMW010000010.1 GCA_945876155.1 uncultured Ruminococcus sp.
GGGGATTTTATTTTGAACGCTCCGTATAAACCGGGGCGTTTTTGTTTTCGGAGGAACGCTTTGTGACTAAGGAAGAATATATGAAAACCGCCCTTGACGAGGCGGTGAAAGGTATGGGGTTCACTTCTCCCAATCCAATGGTTGGTGCGGTAATTGTTAAGGACGGTAAAATAATAAGCCGTGACTATCACCACCGCTGCGGTGAATTTCACGCTGAACGCAACGCCATAAACAACTGCAGGGAGGATATGCACGGCGCAGAAATCTACGTCACCCTTGAACCGTGCTGTCACTACGGCAAAACTCCCCCCTGCACCGAGGCGATTATTCAAAGCGGTATAAAAAAAGTGTACTACGGTTCTGATGACCCCAATCCGCTGGTTGCCGGAAAGGGTGCGGAGATTTTAAAGAATCACGGGATAGAGGTTGAAAGCAGAATCTTAAAGGAAGAATGTGACGCAGTAAACGACGTGTTTTTCCACTACATTACCCACAAAACCCCTTTTGTTGTCATGAAATACGCCATGACTGCTGACGGAAAAATCGCCTGTTACAACGGTGAATCAAAGTGGATTACCGGTGAGGCGGCAAGGCAGAATGTACAGAAAAGCCGTCTGAGGTATTCCGGAATAATGGTCGGCGTGGGGACTGTCCTTGCCGATGACCCACAGCTTACCTGCCGCCTTGAAAACGGCAGAAATCCGGTCCGGATAATCTGCGACAGCCTTCTCAGAACGCCCCTGGACAGCAATATCGTTAAGACCGCTTTTGAAGTCCCCACAATAATAGCCTGTCTGGAAACGGCAGAAAATGGCGAGGAATACGAAAAAAAGGGCGTTAAACTGCTGCGTGTGGGCGAAAAAGACGGTCATATCAGCCTTGCGGAGCTTATGCAGAAACTGGGTGAACTGAAAATCGACAGTATTCTCTTAGAGGGCGGCGGTCAGCTCAATTACAGCGCTCTCAAAGCCGGAATTGTAAACAAGGTTCAGGCGTATATTTCCCCGAAAATATTCGGAGGCAAAACTGCACCCTCCCCTGTTGGCGGCAAGGGTGTGAGCAGTCCGGCAGAGGGATTTATGCTGGAAAATCCACGTATAAGCAGTTTCGGGGAGGATTTTCTTATCGAATGGGAGGTGAAACGCTGATGTTTACTGGTATTGTAGAAGAAATTGGCAGCATTTCGGCAGTGAAAAAGGGTGCAAAGGAAACACGGCTTGTCATAAGCGGTGACAAGATTTTCAGTGACCTTAAAACCGGTGACAGCGTTGCAGTAAACGGCGTGTGCCTTACAGCCGCTGAGATTTCCGGCAAAACCTTTACAGCTGACGTTATGAACGAAACCCTGAACCGCAGTTCGCTTTCCGGACTGAAACCGGGCAGTCACGTAAACCTTGAAAGGGCAATGGCGGCAGACGGCAGATTCGGCGGTCACATTGTAGCAGGACACGTTGACGGTACAGGCGTGATAACCGATATCCATAGTGACGGAAACGCTGTGTGGTATACTATCAGCGCTGACAGGGGTATAATGAAGTATATCGTTGAGAAAGGCTCGGTCGCTATTGACGGTATCAGCCTTACTGTTGCAAGGGTGACGGCGGAGAGTTTCAGCGTTTCCATAATTCCACATACGGCAAAGGAAACGATTTTGTCGGAGAAGAAGTGCGGGGATAAGGTAAACCTTGAAAATGATATTATCGGGAAATATGTTGAAAAACTGATGGGGTACAACGAAGAGAAAAAGCCGGAAAGCCGGATAACAGCGGAGTTTCTGGCGAAGAACGGGTTCTGATTTAAGGAGGCAATTATGTTTGAATTTAACACTGTTGACGAGGCGCTTGACGACCTGCGTCACGGAAAGCTTATCATGGTAACTGACGACGAGGACAGGGAGAATGAGGGCGACCTTATCTGTGCGGCACAGTTTGCCACAACCCAGAATGTAAACTTCATGGCAATGCACGCAAAAGGTCTTATCTGTATGCCTATGAGTTATGAGTACATCAAAAAACTCAGACTGCCTCAGATGGTTGACGACAACACAGACAATCACGAAACCGCATTTACAGTTTCAATCGACCATGTAAGCACAACCACCGGTATTTCTGCCGCAGAGCGTTCGGTTACTGCTATGAAGTGCGTTGACGAAAACGCAAAGCCGGAGGATTTCAGACGTCCGGGGCATATGTTCCCACTGCTGGCGAAGAAAAACGGCGTACTGGAAAGAAACGGTCACACCGAAGCCACTGTTGACCTGTTAAAGCTTGCCGGACTGAAACCCTGCGGTCTTTGCTGTGAGATTATGCGTGACGACGGTACAATGATGAGAACGCCGGAGCTTTTTGAAATGGCGAAGAAGTTCGGTCTGAAGTTTATCACCATAAAGGCGCTCCAGCAGTACCGCAAGGTAAACGACAAGCTTGTGGAATGTGCGGCGGTGACAAAAATGCCTACAAAGTACGGCAATTTCAGGGCTTACGGTTATGTGAACAAGTTAAACGGCGAACATCATGTTGCGCTTGTAAAGGGGGAAATCGGTGACGGTGAAAACGTCCTCTGCCGAGTTCATTCCGAGTGTCTGACCGGTGATGCGTTCGGTTCTCAGCGCTGTGACTGCGGACAGCAGTTTGCGGCGGCAATGACACAAATCGAAAAAGAGGGCAGAGGCATACTGCTTTATCTCCGTCAGGAGGGCAGAGGTATTGGTCTTATCAACAAGCTGCGTGCCTACGAGTTACAGGACGGCGGTATGGACACCTGCGAGGCTAATCTCGCCCTTGGCTTTGACGAGGATTTAAGAGAGTACTATATCGGCGCACAGATTCTGCGTGACTTAGGAGTCCGATCACTGCGTCTGCTGACAAACAATCCTCTTAAAATCGAGGGGCTTGCTGATTTCGGACTGTCAATTGCTGAGAGAGTTCCGATTCAGATGGACGCCACTGAGTATGATGAGTTCTATCTCAAAACAAAGCAGAAGAAAATGGGTCATATTTTAAATTATTGATAAAGGAGTAAGTAAAAATGAGCGTATTTGAAGGTAAGGTAGTTTCGGAGAACATTAAAATCGGTATCGTTGTGGCAAGATTCAACGAGTTTATAACATCAAAGCTGCTGGGCGGTGCTATGGACGGTCTTGAAAGACACAATGTTGCAAAGGAAGACATTGACGTGGCATGGGTACCCGGTGCATTTGAGATTCCCCTTATTGCAAAGAAAATGGCGAACAGCGGAAAGTATGACGCTGTAATCTGTCTGGGGGCAGTTATAAGGGGCGCAACTTCCCACTATGACTACGTGTGCAACGAGGTTTCAAAGGGCATTGCATCTGTTTCACTGTCTGCTGACATTCCGGTGATGTTCGGCGTTGTGACAACGGAAAACATTGAACAGGCTATTGAACGTGCCGGAACAAAGGCTGGCAACAAGGGCTATGACTGTGCACTGGGAGCAATCGAAATGGTAAACCTTATCAGAGAGATTGAAAAGTAATGGCGAATATTATTCTTGATTACGACGGTACAATACATGACTGTGCTAAAATATACGTTCCGGCGTTTTATGTGGGGTACAAATATCTCACAGACAATGGTCTTGCACCCCTCCACGACTACAGCTATGATGAGGTAAGCAGTTATTTAGGCTATTCCGTCAAGGCAATGTGGGAACGCTTTATGCCGGAACTTGCCGAAGAGTATCAGAACCACTGCGGAAAAATCATAAGCGACCAGATGATGGGCATGATAGAAAGAGGAGAATCGGTTCTGTATGAGGGTGCGGAGGACGCTCTTGCACAGCTGAAAAGTGCCGGACACACTCTGATTTTCCTCAGCAATTGTATGCGTGACTACATGGACGCTCACAGAAAAGCCCACGGTCTTGACAGGTTTTACAGCGGCTATTACTGCACTGAGGATTTCGGTTTTAAGTCCAAACCGGAGATTTTCACGGAGATACGCAAAAGGTATGAGGGTGAATTTATCATAGTCGGTGACAGGTTCTTAGACCTTGAAACTGCCTTTAAGCACTCCCTTAAATCAATAGGCTGTCTTTACGGTTACTGCGAAAAGGGCGAGCTTGACAGTGCGACGGTTACAGTCGGCAGCGTGACGGAGATTCCGGGGGCTGTGGAGAGGATTGTGCGGTAAAATCGGGATTTGGAGGAGAAAAATGAACGGAATAATTTTATATCAATCAAAATATGGTGCTACAAAGAAATATGCAGATTGGATTTCGGAAGAAACAGGTTTTTCCTGTATAGAAACGAAAGCAGCAGCAATTAAAGATATTGTAAAGTATGATACAATTATTTTAGGCGGCGGAATATACGCTTCTGGAATCGCTGGTTTATCATTTCTGAAAAAGAATATAAAACAGTTGTCAGATAAGAAAATAATAGTATTTTGTTGTGGTGCTTCTCCGTATGAAGAAAGTGCTTTTCAGCAGATTAAAAGCTATAACATGAAAGATACATTAACTGATATTCCTTTCTTTTATTGCCGAGGTTCCTGGGATATGGATTCAATGTCATTCAAAGACAGGACTTTGTGCAGTATGTTAAGAAAAGCTGTATCGAAAAAAAATCCTGATGACTATGAAATATGGGAAAAGGCTTTAATGGCTGCCGGAAAAGAAAAATGTGATTGGACGAATAAGGAATATATTAAACCTATATTAGATTGCCTCGGAGTCTAAATTCCCATTTGCAAAGGACTACGTCACCTGCATTACCGGAATCATATATTTTTATCAATGTACAGGTGACGGAGATTCCGGCGGCTGTGGAGGGGATTGTGCAGTAAAAATGAAAGAAAAGGTATATGAATATTTAAGAACTATTCCCAAAGGGAAAGTAGTGACATATGGTCAGATAGCAGAATATCTGGGAAACAAAAAATTATCCAGGACTGTCGGAAATATTCTTCACAGCAATCCGGACGGCGATAAATATCCATGCTATAAAGTTGTTGACAGGAATGGCAGATTGTCAGAACACTATACCTTTGGCGGTATAGAAAAGCAAAAAGAGAAATTGGAAAAAGACGGTATTACTGTCGAGAATTACAGAGTAGATCTGGATAAATACAGGTACGATAATTTCTGATTTGCAGGTGACGGCGGCTGTGGAGGAGATTGTACAGTAAAACCGGGATTTAACGGAGTTAAAAACATGAATTTTCAGGAGAAATTATATGAAAAATATAATTGTTTATGGAAGTGAATACGGAACAACAAAAGCATACGCAGATAAATTCTCAGAGATAAGCGGTATTCCTCTTGTAAACAGCGAAGAGATAAAGTCCGTTTTGGACTATGACACGGTTATACATTTTGGCGGATTGTATGCAGGCGGAGTAAAAGGATTGAAAAAGACAATCAAATCAATAGGAGACAATGCAAGGCTGATTGTTGTTACAGTCGGACTGGCAGATGTAAATGATACAAATAACACGGACAACATAAAAAAATCCGTAAAGAAACAGATTCCGGAAGCAATTTTTAAGAATACAAAAATATTTCACCTGCGGGGCGGTATCGATTACAGCAAACTCAACCTCGCACACCGTACAATGATGGCTCTGCTATACCGTAAGGCAAAAACACTGCCTGAAGAAAAGAAAACGGCAGAAGTAAGGGCAATGATTGAAACATACAATAAGGCAGTCAGCTTTATTGATTTTGAATCATTGAAACAGATTTCAGAGGTAATTGAGTAAATTCCAGTTTACAGGGAAGAACGTTCCTTGCATTACTGAAATCATATATTTTTATCAATGTACACGTGACGGAGATTACGGCGGCTGCGGAGGAGATTGTGCGGTAAAAACGAGGGTTGACAAATCGGGCTTTATCTGCTCAATTTTCTATCCAGATTTCTGCTCATCTGAATGAAGAATTAAGGTGTATAATAAAATTATCAAAGGAGGTTATAGAAATGACAAAATTCAACAACAAGCTTTTTGGACAGATCATCGACAATATTGTAAAGAAAAGAGGATTCTTTGATAATCACAGAATATCTACAAAGACGCAGCTTTATATTCTTATCGGTGAAAAATTGGGTCAGTGCCCGGATACAGTCAGAGGGTGGCGAAAGCCTGGGTCTAGCGGACCTGATCCCAGAGACCCTGAAGTGTTAAAAAAACTTGAGAAATATCTGGGTTTGCAAGAATGGTTTCTTTTAACAGAAACAGATGAGTATAAAACAACAGACGTTGTAGTAAAGGAGAATAACAATATGGGTAACATCACAACCACAGAATTCCAAAAAATCCAGATTATGGAATGCTACGAAGCAATGATACAGTATGTTAACAATATGGACATAGAAGATGAAGAAAAATTTTATGAACTTCGTACACTTATCGAGGCAAAGAAGCTCGCCTTACCAGGGGATGTTCTGCAAGTATTGCTAAACTTTTTAGATGATGTTGTAGCAACATATGTCTTTGATGATTACACCCCAGAGTTCACACCGGACGAAGCTGAATATGACGGAGAAGTACTGGTAATTAAGTCCGAAGAAGCAAGCAAAAAGATGATTGCTTCTTTCATGAATAATCTGTTAGAACTTAACAAGCAAATCGAAAGCTTCGCTGAAAGAGAATTGAAACCATATCTCTGGGCTTAGGAGGTACGATTATGAGATTAAGCAGTGCAGAAGGATACAAGAAACTTCCAGTTTGCAGGGGGCAACGTCCCTTGCATTACCGAAATCATATATTTTTATCAATGTACACGTGACGGAGATTACGGCGGCTTTGGAGATTGTTTATGAAGATTGTTTTGTTTGATTACCTGTCAGATGATGCCAGAATGATAAGAAAAAAGGTATTCATGGACGAACAGGGATTTGAAAACGAGTTTGATGATACAGATGAAATCGCCTCACATATTGTTATGTACAATGAAAAAGAAGAGCCGGTTGCAACCTGCAGATTCTTTGAAAGTTCTGAAAAAAATAATTTCATATTTGGCAGACTGGCAGTAATTGTGCCTTACAGAGGAATGGATATCGGTACAAAAATGATAAATGCCGCTGAAAAATTCGTTCTGAAAATGGGCGGAACTTCTGTGTCACTCCATGCACAATGCAGAGTTAAAAGCTTTTATGAAAAATCCGGTTACACTGCATTCGGCGAAACTGATGATGATGAGGGCTGTCCTCATGTATGGATGAGAAAGCAGATTTTATAATTACAATTTGTAGGGGCGGGCAATGCTCTCCCCTGCAAATACGTGTGACGTTGTGTGCATTGTCCTATAAATTATAAATTTTTAAAAATCATTTCAGCCGATTTTTTTGTAAAAACCACTTGACATAAAGCGAAAAAAATAGTATCATTATAGAAATAGAATTTATCAGCGAACGGAAAGTCAGCTTTATTTTTTTCCTCGAAAAATTGGCTGCTTTCTTCGTATATTAAGGAGGATTTTTATGCTTAGTGAGAGTAAATTTGAAAAAGAAGGTCTTACATTTGACGACGTACTGCTTATTCCGGGACAGTCAGACGTAACTCCGAACATGATCAATCTCGGCACAAGGCTGGCTGGGGATATCGTTCTTAAAACACCTATCATGACCGCTGCAATGGACACCGTAACAGAGGCAAAAATGGCAATTGCTATCGCACGAGAGGGCGGTATCGGTATCATTCACAAAAACATGACTATTGAACAGCAGGCGGACGAGGTTGACAAGGTAAAGCGTTCTGAAAACGGCGTAATTGTAAATCCATTTTCTCTCACAGCAGACAGATATGTTTACGACGCTGACGAGCTTATGGGAAAATATAAGATTTCCGGTGTTCCAATCGTTGACGGAACAGGCAAGCTGGTCGGAATCATCACAAACAGGGATATGCGCTTTATTGCTGACTACAACACAAAAATCGGCGACGTAATGACAAAGGAAAACCTCATTACTGCTCCAATCGGCACAACACTTGAACAGGCACAGGAAATCCTCCGTACACACAAAATCGAAAAACTCCCTCTGGTTGACGAAAAGGGTTACCTCAAAGGTCTTATTACAATCAAGGATATCGAAAAGGCTATCCAGTACCCTAATTCCGCAAGAGACAAGAGCGGCAGACTTCTTTGCGGTGCTGCAATCGGCGTAACAGCAGACGTTCTTGAAAGAGCCGGCAGACTTATCGACGCACAGGCTGACGTTTTAGTCCTTGACTCCGCTCACGGTCACTCACAGAACATTATGAAGTGCCTTAAAATGGTCAAGGAGGCTTATCCTGATACTCCGGTCATTGCAGGAAACATTGCAACTGCTGAGGCTGCTGAAGACCTTATCGCAGCAGGTGCAGACTGTCTGAAAGTCGGTATCGGCCCTGGTTCTATCTGTACTACCCGTGTGGTTGCAGGTATCGGTGTTCCGCAGATTACAGCTGTTTACGACGTTGCAAGAGTTGCTCAGAAACACAACATTCCGGTTATCGCAGACGGCGGTATCAAGTATTCAGGCGATATCGTAAAGGCACTGGCTGCCGGTGCAAACGTTGTTATGCTGGGTTCACTGCTTGCCGGCTGTGAGGAGGCTCCGGGAGATACTGAAATTTTCCAGGGACGTTCCTTCAAGGTTTACAGAGGTATGGGAAGTCTGGGCGCTATGGCGTGCGGTTCTAAGGACAGATACTTCCAGGAGGGTGCTAAAAAGCTTGTTCCGGAAGGCGTTGAAGGACGTGTTCCGTTCAAGGGTTCAGTTGCTGACACTATCTTCCAGCTTGTGGGCGGTATCAGATCCGGTATGGGTTACTGCGGCTGCGTTGACATTCCGACACTCCACGAAAAGTCAAGATTTGTGAAAATTACTGGTGCTGGTCTCAAGGAAAGCCACCCGCATGATATCTATATCACCAAGGAAGCTCCTAACTATTCAGCACAGATTTAAGTTAATACTTGTACTATTTATCCGGCAGTTTGATTGGCTGCCGGATTTTTTGATTATTTATTGCAACTTACGGTTGCGCAAATGACTGGCAAAGTTGGTTGAGAAATCAAAGAATTTTGGATATAATTATAAAAAACAGCAGTGAGGAGAGTAATATGAAATTTTCTGAGAAGGTGAGAAACCTGAGAATACAAAGCGGTATGTCCCAGGAAGGACTGGCGGAAAAGCTTGATGTAAGCCGTCAGACTGTTTCAAAGTGGGAATCGGGAGGTTCGTTTCCGGAAATTGAAAAGCTTATTGCTTTAAGCGACCTTTTTGACGTGTCCATTGACTACCTGCTGAGGGACAAGCAGATAAACAGTATTGCCTATTCAGAATCACTGGACAGAATGGTCATTCAGTTTCTGAGTTCGTCCAATGAAATGGCTGATATATCCAGACAGCTGGTGGATATCGCCCAGGACGGCGTAATCGACGACAAGGAAAAAATTCAGCTGGAAAATATCATCTGCAACATGGACAGAATCGCTGAAAACATTGAAACTATACGCAGGGCAATTAATGATGTGTGCGTGAACAAATAAAAAAGACGCCTTTTACCGGGCGTCTTTAAATTATTTCGTATGAATCAGCCTTTTCGTACCTTCTTCAATACTCTCCGCAAGCACCCTCAGTTCAGAAAGGGTATTCTGCGGACACAGGCTTATTCTCAGCGCCGAATCCGCAAGCTGTGGTTTAAGACCGAACTCAGTCAGCACTCCGCTCTGCGCTCCCTTTGAACACGCCGAACCGCTCGACACAAAAATCTCCTTTGATTCAAGGTAGTGCAGCATTATTTCCGAACGTATTCCGGGTACTGAAATGTTGATTATATAAGGCGAGCAGTTTTCACCGGAATTTACCACAACACCGTCAATGCTCTCTATTCTCTGGCAAAACAGCTTTTTAAGCCGTTCCAGTTCATCGTATCTCTGCTGGATAGTACCGCTTAACGCCTTCACCGCTGCCCCGAACGCCGCTATCATAGGGACATTTTCCGTTCCCGGGCGAAAACCCTTTTCCTGACCGCCGCCGTAAAGCATACCGGAAATGTGTACACCCTTTTTGATGTAAAGTCCACCGACGCCCTTGCAGCCGTAAATCTTGTGTGCGCTCATGGAAACAAGGTCGGCATTGATGGTGTTTACCTTAACCGGAAGTTTCATAAATCCCTGTACAGCATCGCAGTGGGTTATGCACTGGGGAAACTTTTTCTTGATACCGTAAAAAGCCCGTCTCACCGGAAGAATGTACCCTGTTTCGTTGTTTACCAGCATCATGCTGACAAGACAGGTTCTGTCGTCAACGGCATTTATAATCTGCTCGTGGGATATTTCCCCCGACTTGTCCGGTGATATCCTCACCACCTCAAAGCCCCTGTTTTCAAGCTCATTCATTGCCGCCTTGACGGAAGCGTGTTCAACGGTTGTTGTAACAATTTTAGGACGCCTTTTGCCGTAGGCAGCGGCAGTACCCAGAATTGCGGTGTTATTGCTCTCAGTCGCACCGGAAGTGAAGTAGATACACTCCGGCGGACAGGCAAGCTCTTTTGCGATTGTTTTTCTGACGTTATCCGTCACAAGCTGTGCTTTCAGCCCCTTTGAATGGAGGGAGGACGGATTGCCGTAATTTTCCGTCATGCAGTCCAGTGCGGCATTTACTGCCTCTCTGCACGGCTTTGTGGTTGCAGCGTTGTCAAGATATATTTCCATAGAATCAGTCCGTTTCTTTAAAATTACCGTATAATTATATCACATTTTCAGTAATATTTCAACATTTGCAAAACGGTGTGTTGAAAAAAAGGCATTACCGCCCAAAGACGATAATGCCGGATAATCAATTATATGTAAATGTAAAATTAGGTGATTTCAGTCCAAGATATGCTCTGAAATCATTTCCCTTGATTGTCACCTGACCGTCCACAACGACATAAGCCGCATATCCGCCGTCACCCTCGATTATGGATATCCAGTTTGACGGGTCGTCGGAAAGGGTAATTCCCAGATTGTTTTCAAGTTCCGCCCTTACTTCGTCAGCGCTTATTACTTCAACAGTTCCGTAATGCGGGTCACACTGGCTGTCATATTCGCAGTAAACACTTCTCAGATAAGGAATATCCTGATAGAAAATATCGTAGCATGAAGCCGTACTTCCACCGCTTGACGCACAGAACATAGCCAGCGCATAGCTGCCGTCATAGAAAATTGCCTCGCCTAAAACCGACTTTACAGCGTCAACAACATTCTGCGGAGGGTCTGGCTTAGGATAAAGGTCACCGGCATTTCCGCCCTTATACATAATGTATGTATATACTGCGACTGCCTGTGCTCTGATTGCCTCGTTAGCCATAGAGCCGCCGACTTCGTTATAAGTTACCATTGAAACGATGTCCAGCACAGAACCGCTTACTCCGCCGGCAGAAATGGTATCATCTGTCTTTCCGGTATTCTGGATATATGTACCCGGATAGTAATGCTGTAAAATCTGCTGATAGTTCCAGCCGGAATAGCTTGCATAATGGTTTGCACCGTTCTGGCTCATGCCTACGCCGTGACCGTAGCCGTAAGTGGTAAAGGCAAAGTTTCCTTCTGCAACCTCAACAGGGTCTGATTCCGGACGCTGAACTGGTGCAGACGGTGTTTCCGGTACTATCTGGATAGCCTGATAATCCGAATGGGGTTCAATGTAGCTTATGCCCGTATCATTGACAACAACGCCCTCCGGCACTGCCTCTGTGGGTTCTTCTGTCGGCACTTCAACCGTTTCATAGCTTACAAGCGAAAGGTTATCTTTGTAATCTGAAAGATCCGCTTTCCACCATGCAGTAACCTCGTAATCTTCACCGGCTGCTGCGGTCGTTTCAGGAATTTCCGTTACGGACGCAGGAGCAGTAGTTGCCTGTGTGGGCTCCTGTTTGTCTTCCACCGCTGAAACACTTCTGGTATTTATCATTGCTGCAAACAGAGCTGAACCCAGTAATACAGCAGCTGTAAGAACCGCCATGCCCTTTCGTGGTTTTCGTAATTCCATTTTTTCTCACTCCAGACTTTTTAATTTATCAGTCCTCGTCGTCTTCTTCCTCTGAATCAGCACTGTCCTCCGGCTTGTCAGCGCCCTCGACTTTATCAATGCTGTCTACAGTTTCATGGTCACGCAAACGTCTTGCAACGACAAGTAAGCGTGAATTATCTTCGTCCAGATAGCAGGTCTGGAGAGTAAGTAACTTATCTCCGTATGACACGTCAATATCCGGTGATACCATAGACCTGTCCTGAACTGTTTCAACGTACTTGTTGAAATCCTCTTCGGTGTCAAGCTCTTCCTGATCCCAGTAAGCAAATTCCTCACCGTAGGCACTTTCGCCGTAATCGCCGTAAGTAAGCAAAACGCCAAAGATAATATATTGATAATCCCTGTAATTTGAGCTGAACTCAATTATAGGATTTTCGTCATAAAATGAAGGGTCCTGCCTGTAGTAATGCAGGGTAGCAAATTTTGAGCCGTTTAACATATTGTGACCGTAAAGCACAATATTTTCCGACTGTTTGCTCTCGTCAGCATTAAAATCATCTCTGTAATCCATGAATATAGAACCGGATTCAAGATACTCTCTGTCAAGATCCCTGTTGAGGTAATAGGCGTTGCCCTCAGTTTCAAGATCCTCGCCGTGATACTGAACAACGGGGTAATCAACATAGGTATTGCTGATTTTTATGTATCCCACAACGTCCTTGTTTTCATGCAGAAGTACCTTTGCAAGACCGGTAAGCCCCGGCTCGTCAGAGAAGTTTTCAATTACCGGCAGTTCCGGTTCTGTAGGAGCCTCTGTGACCGGTTCTAAAACATCGGCAGCGGAGCTTACCTCTTTTTTATCTTCTTCCTTTCCGCCGAAAACCATAACTGCGGCAAGCGCAATAACTGCGACTGCGGCGGTGCAGCCGATAGTAATAATTCCTTTTTTTGTTAACATTTTGTTCAAGTCCCTTTATTCTGTTGTAAGCGGATAGCCTTCAAATTCGGCGTCCGGATCGTATGTATTATCATTCCATTCATAATATATCGACGGCCACAGAATGTTCGGATTGTCCCTTACATTATCTGTACCCTCGTATGGGTCTTCGCCGTCACGGACAAGTCTTGCCATAACTATAAGTCTGCCTGTGTCAAAAACACTGTTGCAGGTTGAGAGCGTCAGCAGCTGGTCGCCGTATCTGACATCGACATCATTGAACGTAAGCGCACGCTTTTTAGCGTTGTTTACAAATTCGTAGAAGTCCTCCTCACCGGCAAAGTTTAAGTAATTCCAGCAGTCAAACTTTGTGTCCGACTCGTCTTCTGCGTCTATAATAAAGTAAGCAAATATCTTGTATTTGTATGTTTCATAGTTTGAGCTGAGCTCAATAATCGGGTGCTCACTGTAGAAACCGTTCACGTCCTCATACTGCTGAAGTCCGCCGAACATCGAACCGTCCTTCATGTCGTGACCGTAAACTATCAGATTCTGCGAGTTTTCAAGCACCTTCACGCCGTCAACAACATAGTCAAAGTAATTTCTCCAGTCAAGGAAAATAGTACCTGCCTTGGCGTCCTCTTTGTCGATATTCTTGTTTAAGTAGTACTCGTTGCCGTCTTCCTTCCGGCGCTGAACAACTGGATAGCTGATGTCAGTACCCGGAATCTTGATATATCCCACAACGTCCTTGTTTCTTTCAAGGAGCAGCTTTGCGCCCTCTTTGAGTTCCCAGTTTTTGTATGCAGTCTGTTCTGAACCGTCATCTGGGGAAGAATCGGGAAGCGGATTTTTATTGGCGTCATCATAGATTGCCTCAATCTCATCGCCCAGCTGTCTGTTCTTGTAGTTTTCCCAGTAATAGTCAACAATAAGGAAAAGACACACGCTGAATACCAGCACCGCAGCAAGGAATATGATTTTTCTGACAGCC
>CAMCMW010000011.1 GCA_945876155.1 uncultured Ruminococcus sp.
AAGCGCAGTCCTATGATACTGCCAATTATAATGGAAATTTAATTCTGTTGTCTGCGTACTGTCCTTCGGAGGTGAAAACCCGTTGAAAAAAAGATATCCGTATTTATTCATAATTTCGGCTGTGATGCTTGTGCTGACTTGTGCTGCTGCGGCTGTAATGCTTTACAGGTATGACGTTGTCAAATCCGCTGCTGTCTTTGCGCCGGCTGCCGTTTTTGCGGCTATTATGCTTATGGAACTTATCATTGCAGAAAAAAATTCTCTCAGATTTATTGCAAGGCTCAATGAATCTGTTGGGACAGCGGAAAACGAGGTGTTGTATTATTTTGACACTCCGTCTGTAATCGTTGACGAGAATTTCAGAGTTCTGTGGTGTAATCAGGCGTTCAGCGCACAGATAATTCCGGAAAATGAATCATTTGGTACGGAACTTTATAAAATAGTTGATATTGACATGAAATCTCTTATGATAAACGGCGATGTCACTGTAAATTACAGTGAAAGATCGTTTAAGGTAAGTACAGTTATCACTCAGCGAGGGGAGCAGAAGCTTATTTTCCTGACCTTTACGGATATAACTGAATTTGCAGAGCTTTTCAGCAAATACAAGCGGACCCGTCCGTCTGTACTGCTGCTTGTGATAGACAATTACGAGGACGTGGTGCAGAACTTCAAGGAAAGCGAAAAGGCACAGGTTGCCGCTGAAATTGAAACCATGCTTGAAAAATTCATGTCCCAGACAACGGGTGTTCTGAGAAAACTTGGAAACGACAAGTTTATTGCTGTAATGGAAGAACAGCATCTGAATACGATTATCCAGTCGAAGTTTGAGATACTCGACCAGGCAAGAAATATATCTGTGGGCGACAAGAGCAGTGTTATCACTCTCTCCATAGGCGTAGGCAGAGGAGCGTCAACCCTTGAGGAAAGCGAATCCTATGCAAAGCAGGCGCTTGATATGTGTCTCGGACGTGGCGGCGACCAGGCGGCTGTCAAGACGGAAAACGGTTTCAGATTTTTCGGCGGCGTTGCAAAGGGCGTTGAAAAGAAATCAAGAGCAAAATCACGTATTATTTCAAATGCAATCCAGGAGCTTGTACATAACAGCGATTATGTTTATATTATGGGACACAGATTTGCTGACCTTGACGCTGTTGGCTCCGGTGCAGGACTTGCAGGTGCTATAAGACAGGCTGGGGGAGAGGCTTATTTTGTAGTTGACCCCAACCAGAATCTTGCGACTGAGCTTGTTGATAAACTGCGCAGTGAGGTAATAGATTTGCTGCTTACCCCGGAACAGGCGATAGAGTCCTTTACGGAAAACAGTCTGCTTATAATCGTTGATACCCATAATGCGCATCTTGTTGAAAGCAGAGACCTTTATGAAATGGCGCATCATAAAGTGGTTATCGACCACCACAGAAAATCCGTGGACTTTATAGATGACGCAGTTATTTTCTACCACGAGCCGTATTCTTCGTCAGCGTCGGAAATGGTAACAGAGGTAATACAGTATTTCAAGAATGTAAGCGTACTTCCCCAGGTTTACGCCGAGGCATTGTTAGCCGGAATCATGCTTGACACCAAAAGTTTCGTTATGAAAACCGGTGTGAGAACCTTTGAGGCGGCGGCATATCTGAGGAAAAACGGTGCTGATACCGTAAGCGTCAAAGGACTGTTTTCAAGTTCCTTTGAGGCATACAAGCGCAAGTCAAGACTTATTGCGTCAGCGGAGATATTCGACCGCTGTGCTGTTGCGGCAGCAGACAGTGAAACTGATGATATAAGGATAGTTGCTCCCCAGGCGGCTGATGAACTGCTGGGAATAAAGGGAGTGGACGCCTCATTTGTTATATACAAGACCGGTGATGTTGTGAATATATCCGCAAGGTCGCTGGGTGTTATGAATGTTCAGGTAATAATGGAAAGACTGGGCGGCGGCGGTCACCAGACTATGGCTGCGGCACAGCTTAAAAACGTAACTGAGCAGACAGCAAAGGAAATGCTTGTCAATGCAATTAATCAGGAATAGAAAGGAAGTAAACAAAAATGAAGGTTATTTTTTTACAGGACGTCAAAGGCTCCGGCAAAAAGGGCGAGGTCAAGAATGTTGCAGACGGCTACGCAAGAAATTTTCTTATAGGAAAGGGACTTGCTGTTGAGGCTACTGCTAAAAACATGAATCTGCTGGACGGTCAGAAAGCGTCAGAGCAGCACAAAAAGGACGTTGAAAAGCAGAACGCTGAGGATATCAAAGCAACAATCGACGGCAAAAAGATAGTTGCACCGGCAAAGGCTGGTTCAAACGGAAAGCTTTTCGGGTCAGTCACAACAGGTACTATTGCGGAGCTTATTGAAAAGCAGTTCGGCAAAAAAATCGAAAAGAAGAAGATTTCGCTTAAAAACGATATAAAGAACTTTGGTACATACGAGGCTGATGTCAAGCTTTATAACGGGGTTAATGCGAAGGTTACAATTGAAGTAGTTGAGGAATAATTTCTGATAAGGCAGTCAGTTTGGCTGCCTCATCAATGTTTATGGAGGTTGCAGTGGATTACCCTGATTTTTCTGACAAGGAAATGCCTTACAGCCTTGAGGCGGAGCAGACTATTTTAGGTGCAATACTTATTGACCAGTCGGTTATATCAACGGTACTGGAAAAGGTCAAGCCCGACTGCTTTTACAATGAACAGCACAAAAAACTCTTCAACATAATGATGAGAATGTTCACTTCCGGTATCAAGTCGGATATTATAACCGTTCTGGACGAGGCTGTAAAGGAAAACATTTTTGAAACGGCACAGGAGGGAAGAAATTACCTTGCAATGCTTGTTAATATGGTTCCGTCGGTGGATAATATTGACAGCTATTGTCAGATATGTGCTGAAAAATACTATATAAGAAGTCTTGCATTTGTTGCAAAGGAACTGCTCCATGAAATAGCTTTAGGACAGAGCAGTGCGCAGGTCATGCTTGATTCTGCGGAACAGAAGATATACGATATAAGACAGGGCAGAGATGTCCGTGGACTGGCACCTTTAAGCGACGTTATTTTTGAGTCGTGGGACAGACTGCAAAAAATCTCAGGTCCTGACAAGGAAAAGTATCTGGGTGCAAGAACCGGATTTACAATGCTCGACTCAATTACAACAGGTCTTAACAATTCCGACCTTATAATTCTTGCGGCACGTCCTGGTATGGGTAAAACTTCATTTGCCCTTAACATTGCGACCAATGTTGCAAGGCGTTCGGAAAAGGACGTTGCAGTATTCTCACTTGAAATGTCAAAGGAGCAGCTTGCAACAAGAATGCTTTCAACTGAGGCGTTGGTTGACTCAAACAAACTGAGAAGCGGTCACCTTTCAGACGATGACTGGGTAAGGCTTGCGTCCAGTGCCGACGTTCTCTGCGGACTGCCGATATATCTTGACGATACTCCAGGCACAAATGTACCGCAGATAAAGGCAAAGCTGAGACGTATGAAAAATATCGGTCTGGTGGTTATCGACTACTTACAGCTTATGGAATCGACTGTCAAGACTGAAAACCAGGCACTGAGAGTTGCGGAGATTACCCGTAATCTGAAAATGCTTGCAAAGGAGATTGATGTTCCGGTCATATTGCTTTCACAGCTGAACCGTGGCGTTGAGAGCCGTCCGGATAAACGTCCGCTTATGTCTGACCTGAGAGATTCCGGCGCTATCGAGCAGGACGCTGATATTGTTATGTTTTTATATCGTGACGCATACTATAATAAGGAAAGTACAGAGCCGAATGTCTCGGAATGTATAGTTGCCAAAAACCGTCACGGCGATACAGGTACAATAAAGCTTATCTGGGACGGTCAGTTCACCCGCTTTTCAAACGCTGATTTTGACAGCAATCCGGAGGGATAAGGCTTGACTGAAAAAATTATCAGTACCATAGAAACTTATGGTATGCTCAAAGGCGGAGAGCGTGTAACAGCGGCTCTTTCCGGCGGTGCGGACAGCGTCTGCCTGCTGCTTGTGCTGAATGGCTTAAAGGAAAGGTACGACTTAAAGCTTGACGCAGTCCATGTAAACCACTGCATAAGGGGAAAAGAGGCTGACAGAGATGAGGAATTCTGCCGTAAGCTGTGCGAAAGGCTCGGTGTTGAGCTGACTGTAAAAAGGATAGATGTTCCTGCAATCGCCGCTGAAAAAAAGCAGTCGCTGGAGGAGGCGGCAAGGAATGTGAGATATTCCGTCTTTGCACAGCATTCCGGGACTGGTCTTACAGCTACTGCCCATACAGCCTCGGACAACGCTGAAACAGTCCTGCTGAACCTTGCAAGGGGGACAGGTCTTAAAGGAATGTGCGGAATACCGCCGGTGAGGGATAATATAATCCGTCCGCTGATTGATGTAACAAGACAGGACGTTGAAAATTATCTCAGAGAACTGGGTCAGGATTTCGTCACCGATTCCACAAATCTGGATAATGATTATACCAGAAACAGGATAAGGCACAATATAATACCGGAAATATTGAGAATTAACAGCGGTTTTTATAAAACTTTTTGTGCAGAACTGAAAATATTTTCTGAGGAGAATATTTTTATTGAAAAATCTGTCAAAACAGCTTATAATATATGTATTGATAACGGCGCACTATGCGGTCTTGAAAAATATGATACCGTTATCAGGAAAAGGTGTATTTCAATTTTTCTGAAGGAAAACTCACTGCCGGTTAGTGCAGAGAAAATCAATGCTGTAAACGGCATACTTGATACAGGCGGAAAAATCAACATTTCTGACGGCGTTTATGCGGTATGCAGGAAACATACCCTGACAATACTGCGTATGCCGGAGAAAACTGAAATACAGCCTGTTAAACTCCGCTGCGGAGAAAACAGTATATTTTCTGATAAGACAGTTTTTGCCGAAATAAAAGACGGCGGCGGAGGTATAATAGATACTGACAAGGTGTGCGGTGATATTGTTCTGAGAAACCGTAATTACGGTGACAGGATTCAGCTTGCCGGAAGAAACTTTACATCATCGGTAAAAAAACTTCTTAATGAAAATGTAAGGGCGGATATGAGACCCTTTATTCATTTTCTTGCTGATGATGAGGGAGTTATTTTTATTGAAAATATAGGGGTGGCAGACAGGGTAAAACCGGACAGCAATACGAAAAAAAGTCTGTACATTACAGTGCTGCCGAAATGCCGTGAAAAATAATAAATTGACTTTATGGCTGTTTCACGCTATAATAGTAATACGGTCAGTTGTGGAGTGGTAAATTACTCAGATACCTGACCTTTGATACAGGCGGTTATTGTCTGATATCTGTATTCTTCTGGACAAGTCCTGGGAATACAGGGGGTAGAGAAATACATAGAGAAAGAATGGAGTGTGAATTGGTTGACACCTAACAGGAACAGGGGCATTGCTGCCTATGCTGCGGTTGCAGCGATACTGATCATTGCGATCATGTTTATTTTCCCAAAGCTTTTAAGTTCGGGAGAAAAGAAAGAATATTCCGAGGTTATAAAAAACTTTGATGAATATAAGGTCTGTGAGTATACTCTCGATCTGGGAACAGGAGAACTGGTATACAAGCTTATCGGTGACGACAAGGAATATAAGTATGAGGTGCCGAATGTAAGCATTTTCCTTGATGATACTGATTCCGGCGAAAATGATTACAGAACAGAGTACAACAAGCTGCATCCGGACAATCCGCTGAGTCAGGATTACAAGAAAATAAAGGATAATTCATGGCTTATTTCTGTTGTGCCGTCTGTACTGCTGCTTATTCTGGGCGTGGCACTGTTCGTCTTTATGATGAAACAGACCGGCGGCGGAGGAAAGTATTCCTCATTCGGAAAGGCTAATATAAAGAATCAGGGGCAGAACAACGGCAAGAAGGTTACCTTTGCCGACGTTGCAGGTGCTGATGAAGAAAAGCACGAGATGGAGGAAATCGTTGACTTCCTTAAAAATCCGAAGAAGTATTCGGAAATCGGTGCAAGAATACCTAAGGGTGTACTGCTTTTAGGTCCTCCGGGTACTGGTAAAACACTCCTTGCAAAGGCTGTTGCGGGTGAGGCAGGCTGTCCGTTCTTCCCGATATCCGGTTCGGACTTCGTTGAAATGTTTGTCGGTGTAGGTGCGTCAAGAGTGCGTGACCTGTTTGAACAGGCAAAGAAAAACGCTCCGTCAATCATCTTTATTGATGAAATCGACGCTGTAGGCCGTCACAGAGGAGCAGGCTTAGGCGGCGGACACGATGAGCGTGAGCAGACCTTAAACCAGCTGCTTGTTGAAATGGACGGCTTTACGGGCAACGAAAGCGTAATTGTAATTGCGGCTACAAACAGACGTGATATTCTCGACCCGGCATTGCTGCGTCCGGGACGTTTTGACAGACAGATAGTAGTAGGCTACCCTGACATCAAGGGACGTGAGGAGATACTTAAAGTCCACACGAAAAACAAGCCTCTTGCACCGGACGTCAACCTTAAAACCATTGCAAAGACAACAGTAGGCTTTACAGGTGCAGACCTTGAAAACCTTGTAAACGAGGCGTCACTGCTTGCTGCGAGAGCCAACAGAAAGGCTATTATCAAGGAAGATATCGAGGAGGCAACAATCAAGGTAATTGCCGGACCTGAGAAGAAATCAAGAGTTGTGACAGACCGTGAAAAGAAACTCACTTCCTATCACGAGGCAGGTCACGCCGTTTGTACCTATTACTGTCCTACACAGGATAAGGTGCATCAGGTTTCAATTATTCCGAGAGGAATGGCTGGTGGATTTACAATGTCCCTGCCGGAGCATGACAAGTCCTATGTAAGCAAGACTGAAATGAAGGAAAATATTGTAACACTCCTGGGCGGACGTGTTGCTGAAAAGCTTATCCTTGAAGACATTTCAACCGGTGCGTCAAACGATATTGAAAGAGCCACTGGTATTGCACGGAACATGGTAACAAAGTACGGTTTCAGCGATAAGCTCGGACCTATGGTTTACGGCAACGACCAGAGCGAAGTTTTCCTCGGACGTGACTTTAACAGTTCAAGGAACTATTCTGAAAATGTTGCAGCTGAGATTGACGCAGAAATGCGTGAGATAATCGAAGAGGGATACGAAAAATCGAAGGAACTGCTGGAACAGCATATCGACCAGCTGCACTTCCTTGCAAAGTATCTTATGAAGTATGAGAAGATTGACGATGAAGACTTTGAAAAGCTCATGAAAGGTGAAATGGACGAAAGCGTTCTCAAAGAGGACGAACCGGAACAGAAACCTGAAAGTGAAACTGAGGAAACTTCCGGAAGTACAGAGGAATCGTCAGAGGATAAAACAGAATAAAAAAACAAACTCCCATGTATTCAACGTGGGAGTTTTTTGTGTGAAAAATCAAGCCAGATATTAGTTATTATTTTATCTCGTTTCTGACTGCGGAAGATAAAACCGTTATATCTTGAAATAACAGAACTGATTATTTTATTCCGGTAAGGATTAAAGGGAACCAGTTCGGATTTTTTGTCCTCCATCAGCATATCAACGTCCTCACCCTTGATGTAATGGGAAACTATAATACTGATGTATTTGTTTTTGCAGAGTATCTCCAGGTCGATACTGGGCTTATACTCCCACCGGTTATACGCTGATACAGACTCATCAAGCAGATTGAAGACCACACCCGAAATGTCATTTTCCGGAAATTCACGAATGTACGGCGAAATGCTGTAATTAAAAATAATGCTTTTTTTCCGGCATTTTAACTGAGCGTCAAGAATAATATAATTCAAGGTATCGGAATAAATTGAGTTATGCTGTGAATCGAAAATCCGGCTTATCTCTTCGTTTCCGATATAAAGCTGATAAAACGTTTTTATCGTTTCGTTTTGCTTTATTATCCTTTGTATCGTATCTTCTGAATCCACACTTGTTTCATGAATTTTTCTGACAAGCAGAATATTCAGGATATTCACAAGAAACAGTGCTGCAAAAGTCATGGCTGAAAACTGTGCCGGGAATTTATCTGACGCTGAAATATCAAAAAGAATATTTCCGGCGATAAGAGTAACAAAGAAAAATGTGATGGTGTAGATACTCTCCGCTTTTGAAAGGCGAAGTGTAAAGGATTTTGAAAGCTTTATCACAGCCTTTGTCACTACAAAATAAATCGACTTTGTAAGGAGCAGAACAGCAAGTCTCAGTATGCTTGACGCTGAGATGAGAATGTATATGGGTGTTTTAGAGAGGGTACTCATAAGCGTCAGCAAAACAGAATTGATTATGAGAATAAAAAACATTGAAAGGGCTGATACAAATAACTTATAAAGAAAACTGCCCCTTAAAAATATCAGGCTGAACAATGTGCATATAATTATCTGATTTGCCGATGTAACTGAATCTACATTTATATATGCTGAGACAAGTATACTGTTGATACATGATACTGCTATAAACCCTATGGTTTTGACGTTTTTCAGATGTACGTTCTTGAATCCGAGCATACCAATAACAAAAAAAGCAATCATGACGCATTCAATTACTGCCGCAATCAGCTCAATAATTTCCCATATAATATTTATGTATTCACTCATTTTATAAAAATCCTTAATTTTATTCTGTCATATATATGTCATGGAACGTTTGTCGAGGTATAGCTTCAGCCTGTCCCTTATTTCATTTGCTCTGCCCTTGCCCACAGGAAGTGTTTTCATGTTGTGCAGTGTAATGCTGCGGCTGCTTACCGAATAGACAAAACGGCAGTTGACAAGATAGCTTTTGTGTATCCTCAGAAAGCCGTACTGGCTGAACTGATTTTCAAGGGATCTGAGGCTGTCCCTTACGGGAATAATCTTGTCTTTCAGGTTTATCTCTATAGTGTGTCCGAACGTCTCAAAATAGCTTATATCATTGATATTTAAGTTGACTGTTGAATTTTCAGTTCTGAATGTGAAAAGTTTTCCCTTTCCGTTTATCTCGTGAACAAGAGTGGAAACAGCATCAGAAATATCAATATCCATATAAGCTTTTCTTATAAATGCAAAAGGCTGATACTGTATTGCCTTGTATGCCCCACGCTGATTTCCGGAGACAAAAATAAGTCTGGAATCGGGAGAAGAAAGTTTTATTATTTTGGCAAGAGCAGCATCATCAGCGTCCTTAAAATCAGTACTGATAAAAAATATACTGTACTTGTTATGGTCAAGCAGCAGCTCGTCCTTGTCCGTATAAAGCATTATTTCATACTGCTGATTATATCTTCTCATGCAGTTTTCAATTGAGTTTATTATATAAACTGCACTGTCTATGTCATTATCATAAACTGCTATTTTCATTTAAATTATTCTCCATACCTGCTTATTCACATAATTTTAATAAGAACCATTACTATTATAGCATATAAAAATTATAAAACTTGTATATAATATTAATAAACTATTAATTTTTTGTTAACAAGTTAAATGTTATGTATAAACAATTGAATTTTTATTAAAAAACAATTTAAAAGATATGAATAAAATGTTAAAACTGACTTTTAGTGAAAATAATTAACCTTTCAGGCAAAAGATTTGAAAAACCGTAAAAAATGTGTTATTATATGAATGTCAGAAGTATGAAGTAAATTGAAAGGCGGCATTATTGCTGCCTTTTTACTTTAGGGCACCTCTAAAAACCACCGGCTAAAGCCTTAGCACCTCATCTGCTTGCATATTTTCCGTCATTTTGCACCAAAATTTCTTGACATACGCCAGTATGCCTGCGAAATTTTAGTACAATCTGACGAAAAATCTGACGGCGCATCTGAGGCACTATGGTTTTTAGAGATGCCCTTTAGGAATTTTAAATTTTCACATAATTTTTTATTTTACAGTCTTTATAAATTCCATAATTTATGATATACTTATAATATAAAGTGGGATATTATTATTCTGCCAATAAAATACAGGAGGAATCAACGTGTATTACAAGGAAAACACAAAGGATATTGTATCCATAGTCGCATATATGTGCGGCGTAAACCGGCGTGCGCTGGAAGAAAATTATTTTAACGACTGCCCTGAGGCAATCACCAAGCTTGATGAAACAAAAGAATTAAGAATCATAAGAAGTCTTTGCAAGCTGAGGACTACCTTGCTTCTCAAATTCAAGAAAACTGATGATTTAATGCGTTTTGACCTGAAAAATCTCAATTCTATAAGCTGGTTTTCTGCCCAGGATATCAAAGACCTTGAAAAACAGGGAATACCCATTATAAAAGTAAACTACAGAGCATCAAAGTATATGGCTGATTTCAACAGGCTTATACAGGAAAATATCAACAACTGCAAGGACGTTTTTCCGGCATGGCTTAACTGGGAATCTATAAAAGACCTTTTTGTAATGCCCAAAGGACAGTCAGACAGTGCAGTGATAAAAGAATTCAACACCTACATGGAAAATATAAACTATTATCCATATCAGGTTTATATTCACTGGAAGCCCTATGAAAACGGAAATATATTTTATAATGACAAAAAATTTGTCAGCATTATATATGATATGCACGGCGATTATTTTGATGACAACGAAAAAGTTACAGATGCCGCCGACTATACCAAAACGAGTATATATGATTTCATTCAGAATAATGAGAGTACCGCAATAGTAGTAGACTGTGAAAACTCTGATGTATACAAGCTTTTTGCAATGCTCAAGAACCTGAATCAGGAAGAAATTTCAAAAATCAAAAAAATAATTCTCTATGACGATTACCATACCACCACCGGCTGGGACTGGCTTGAAAAATTCACCTCAATTCCGGTTGAGCATATAGAAGTTGAAAGGGTTGTTGACAACAAATCACTTGTTGATATAAAAATGACTGCCGGAGTGTGCCGTGAATACTACAACGGAAACGTGACTTCGTTTATACTTGCCTCAAGCGATTCTGATTACTGGGGACTTATCTCCTCTCTGCCGGACGCCGATTTTCTTGTAATATACGAGTACAGCAAATGCGGAGGAGCTATCAAGCAGGCGCTTGACACACGGGGTATATATTACTGTGCCATAGATGATTTCTGTTCCGGAAATATTGAGGCATTCAAGCATACAGTACTGATAGATATTCTCAAAACAAGACTGCATGAGATACCCGATGTAAACGGCCGTGACCTGGTTGAGGAGATTTACGAAACCGCAAGAATCGAAGCGAGTGAAACTGAGAAAAACCAGTTTTTCGAGCGTTATATAAAGACTATCAGACTTTCAGTTGACATAAACGGAGTGTTTACACTTCATATAAACGACTGAAAAATTAGGGGAGACCATTGGTCTCCCGTTTTTATTTTTTATAAATTCTTATATTTCCGCATAAATTCACGCCTTTCTGCTGACGCAAGATAAAGCGAACCGCAAATCAGTACTGCCGAATTTTTTTCTTCAGCAAGTGCCATTGCTCTTGTCAGGGCAGTTTTGTAGTCAGCCGCCTCGCATGGACAGCTGAAATATTTCATAAGCTCATGGGCGTCCATGTTGTTTTCAATGTAGCCGTCCGCACATATCGCAGTGTCAAGTATTTCAGACAATCTTTTTCCGGCGTATTCCGGGTTCTTGCCGTTCATCATTCCCACAACTCCTATGATACTGCGGTCGGAAGACTTTATAATATCAATAAGGGAGTCGATACCCGAAATGTTGTGTCCTCCGTCTGCAATGACAGGTGGATTCTGGCTTAAAACTTCAATTCTCAGTTTCACCTTAGCCGATTCAAGCCCCTGTTTCAGAGCATTGTCCGATACTGAAAAACCGCAGTTTCTTAAAACGTTCACCGCCTCAATTGCTGTTATGGCATTGCTTACCTGGTGCCTACCGCACATATTTATGCGGTAGTCAGTTCCTTTGTAGGTGAAATCAGTTCCGGATATGTCAGACTGCACTGTAACACATTCCGAAAGTTCTGGAATAACAAGGGGACTGTCACATTCAGCCGCTTTTTTCTTTGCAATATCAACGGTATCAGCAATATTGTCAGCCGACAGTATAACAGGACACTCCTTTTTTATAATACCGGTTTTCTGCATCGCTATTTCAGCAACAGTGTTTCCGAGGAGCTGGGTGTGGTCGAGGGAAACGGAGGTTATGACTGATTACAGGGGACGTTCAATAACGTTTGTAGCGTCAAGGAGTCCGCCTATACCTGTTTCAAGGAATACGATATCGCATTTCTCCTCCAGAAAGTAAATCAGAGCAACAGCAAAGGTTATTTCAAACTGGGAGTATACTTCGTCCGAAACCGCCTCTTTTACCCTGACACAGATATTCTCCAGTCTTTCGTCGGGAATGTTTTCGCCGTTTATTCTGATACGGTCGTTGTACTCCTCAATGAAAGGGGAGGTGAACTGTCCGGTCTTGTATCCGGCTTTTATGAGGACTTGTGACATATATTCAAGGGTCGAGCCTTTGCCGTTTGTTCCGGCAATGTGTACGAATTTCTGTCCTTTCTGAGGGTTGCCAAGCCTTCTGAGCAGACCGGATATTCTTGAAAGGTCGGTTACTTTTTTACCAGTATGGCTGAAACTGTTAATATATTCTATTGCATTAAACTGCACTTTAAACACTCCTGTTTTTTGTACTTGTACCTTTTATTATATCACCATCTCATTAATTATGTCAAATTGAATTGTCACCCTAAACAAAATATTCAGGTTGACATTATAAAAAATATGTGCTATAATCATACTGACAAAACAAATCGGAGGTTAAATATGGAAAACGTTAAAACGAAAAGATTCACCAAAACCGCAGACATGGTATTATGCGCCATGTTTGCGGCGCTTATTGCTGTGGGGGCATTTATAAGAATACCTGTGCCTTATGTACCGTTCACAATGCAGCTTTTCTTCACTACTCTCGCCGGACTTCTTCTCGGTTCCAAGTGGGGAGCAGGAAGTTCACTGGTGTACATGATAACTGGTCTTATTGGTATACCGGTGTTTACTGAAGGGGGCGGTCCGGGATATATATTCAAGCCAAGTTTCGGATATATAATCGGCTTTGTTATCGGTGCGTATGTGACTGGTATAATTGCGTCAAAGTCCTCAAAGCCGTCATTTAAAAGACTTCTTGCGGCGTCACTGGCGGGGCTTGCTATTGTCTACGCTCTGGGTATGGTTTACTGTTACATGATATCAAACTTCTACCTGGGAACAGATATGAGCGTCAAGACTGTCTTTTTGTACTGCTTTCTTTTCATTGTTCCCGGAGATTTTGCACTGTGCTTTCTTGCGGCATTTTTGTCCCAGAGACTTTTACCTGTTCTTAACAGAGAGAGGGGAAAAAGATGAGTTTTGTATCAGAACTAAAGGAAAAGGTTTTAAGCGGATATCAGGTCACAAAAGACGAGGCTATGCAGCTGTGGGACTGTGACCATGACGAGCTTTGCACTGCCGCTGACGAAATCAGACAGCATTTCT
>CAMCMW010000012.1 GCA_945876155.1 uncultured Ruminococcus sp.
CCTGGAGCATTTCAATATCGTCCGGATCAACAACCTCCGGCTTGATTGTCAGTGACTTGATGTTCTTAGCGCCTGTTACAACGACTTCAACCTGTCCGCCGCCTGATGTAGCAGAAAATTCTCTTGCCTCTATGTCAGTCTGAAGCTCTGTGATTTCGTCCTGCATTTTCTGAGCCTGCTTAATCATTGAGTTCATGTTCTGAGCTCCGCCAATATTCTTAGGTACTCTTGATTTCATTTTTTTACTCCTTTAATATTTAAGTTAAGTATATTTTTTATTATTCAACAGCAGTTTCAATACCACTGTTTATAGCTTTTTCAATAAGCATATCAGCTTTTTTTTCTTCCTTGTCCGCCGCCGTACATCTCGCCTTTATGACGTAAGGCTTGCCCATAACAGACTGAATCGCCTTATTAAGCTGATGAACATTGTCCTTAACCTTGAAAAGTTTCAGGAAGAATCTGTTGGGGGTATCTATCAGCATAATATTTTTATGGACAAACGCCTTTGAACCGGCAAGCGCACCGGATACAGACGGGCATATTCTGGTAAACTCCTCCAGAATAGCAGTCCATTCCGCAAGGGGTTTAAAGTCAGATGGTTTCAGCTTTGACATATCCGCCGCCGGTTTCACCTGTTCTTCCGGCTCACTGACAGCCTGTGAAACTGATGCCGGCTCAGGTGCAGCAGAAGTCCGTGAACTATCCGACTGTTTTATTTTATCATAATTTGCGGTATTGTCAAGCGGTTTTTGTAAAATCTGTCTTGTGCAAAGCTTTATCAAGCACATCTCAAATTCCACACGCTTATTCAATGCCCTGCCGATTTTTTCGTTACATTCCTGCAAAATCGTTATCTTGCTCAGAATCTCATTAAGTTCCAGCTTGTCCGAAAGTGATTTCAGACGCTGGGTTTCGTCCGGCATACAGGCAAGCAGTCCGGATTTTTCAGGACACACCTTCATAAGCATCATGTTGCGGAACTGTTCGGTCAGCTCAACGCAGAGTTTCTGCATATCCTTTGACATACTGTAAAGCCTGTCGGCAACTTCAAGAGCGTCACCAGGGCGTTTCTGCACCGACGCCTCGATTATTTCAAAAAGATGGTCACGTCCGGCAATTCCGGCAGCTGATGACACAACGTCAAGGTCAATTTTATCTGAGTATGCAGCGCACTGGTCAAGCAGTGACAGCGCATCTCTCATACCGCCGTCCGAAAGCTTTGCTATTAAAGCGGCAGCGTTTTCGTCAAGTGACAGGTTTTCCTGTCCGGCAATGTAAAGCAGTCTGTTTTTGATGTCCTCCGGCAGAATCCTGCGGAAATCAAACCGCTGACATCTCGAAGTTATAGTCGCCGGAACCTTGTGTACCTCAGTGGTCGCAAGGATAAACTTGACGTACTCCGGAGGCTCTTCCATGATTTTCAGCAGTGCATTGAAGGCACTGGGTGACAGCATATGCACCTCGTCAATAATATAAATCTTGTATTTACATCTTTCCGGTGTATACACAGCGCCGTCACGCAAATCACGGATATCGTCAACGCCATTGTTTGAGGCAGCGTCAATTTCAATTATATCTGACAGTGCCGAAGAGTCTGCGTCGTGGCAGATATCACATTCAAGGCAGGGATTTCCCTCAGATTCACCGGGGCAGTTTACCGCCTTTGCAAAAATTCTTGCACAGGTAGTCTTACCCGTTCCCCTTGAACCGGTAAAAAGGTAGGCATGAGCCGTTCTGCCGTTTTTTATCTGATTTTTCAGTATTGTTGTGATATGCGGCTGGGAAATGACATCATCAAAAGAAAGCGGCCGCCATTTTCTGTATAATGCCTTATAAATAACGGTCACCTCCGTACTTAACGTCATCATTCTCCCGATTATCCCGGCACAGAAAAAATTCCGGGACATAGGTGTGCAGGCTTGCTGCGGCACACAAAACGATCCGCTTAATGCTGCTCGGTTCCCCGCCTGACATGGTTCACGGTGTCTCATTGCACAGGGCCCGCACACCTATATTCCGGAATAAACACTAATTCCTTATTGTTAGCCCTTAAATTATAACACATTACTCAGAAAATTTCAAGGGGTTTATAATATTTTTTTATATTTTCAGAAAAATATCACTTTTTTTCAAAAAAGTACTTGACATTTTCAAAAAGTGGTGATATAATATTATGGTAATCAATTCAGAAATACAATGAATTGATTGAACTGTGTGGAGTAATGTGAAAGCATCCACCTCGGTTTTGAATTTGAGCCGTTTAAAAATTTCAGATTCATATATGCGGATATGGCGGAATCGGCAGACGCGCCAGCTTCAGGTGCTGGTCCTCGCAAGGGGGTGGAGGTTCAAGTCCTCTTATCCGCACCAGCCGGGTGAACCCGGCAGGACAAATCGGACTTCATTTTATGGAGTCCGATTTTTTTATTGCGTGACATCACTTGGTTAAACCGACTTCATTTTTATGGAGTCCTTTTTTGTTGCCATAAGAACCTGATAATCGAATTATTAGTGTACGCAATATATTAAATAAACTTGAAATTTGTAGCAAATGCACATTGACAGTTAATATATAGTATGGTATAATATAGGTATAAAAAAATCTAAAGATTAACAATAGTTAATAGAAAAGGACCTGGTTAATTATGAAGAAATTTGCAAAAAGACTGACAGCTCTCATTTCCAGTATCTGTCTTGCAGCAGCTGCATTGACTTCCGCAGCATTTTCAGCAAGTGCAGCAGTGGAAATACCGCTGGAAAAGACAGATGTTGATGGTTATGATTTCTATTCATGTACGGTAACTTATTATACCGGTGAAAATGGCGAAAAGGTTCCCGTATACCATGACAGATATTATGATTTTACATCCGATTTTGAAGGTGAATGCCATGAGTATGACAGAAATTATAAATATGTATTTGTAACAATAAATGATGATACAGCTTGTGAAGAACTGGAGAATGTTCTTGGTGAACGCTCAGACACTGTTTATGATTTTGTTTCTGATTTTTATCATTATAATATTGCAGAAAATCAGCTTGTTTATGAATATTCAACTGAATTTGACTACAAAAAGCTTTACGATATTCCCGGCGTAGAAAAAGTTGAATTAGCTAAATCACGTGAATCCAATGACTTTGGCAAAGATGTCAGATTTTCTGGTGATGACTCATGGGCAGAAGATAACGGTATTTCGTCTAATAATAATCTGATTATGTCAAACGTAATCACAGACGGTGAAACTGAACTGACTCCGGAAATGTTTGACAGCACAGGATTTACAGTAAAGCATGTATACGAAGAAATGCCGAATGAATGGCTTGTTTACTATGAGTATGAAGGCCTGGATTCCTATGTTGATTTTGATGCACAGGCAAGAAATATTGACGGTATCTTATCATCAGATGTTTCTTTTTACATTCTTGATACGTTCAGCGTAACTTTAGTTTTCGATACTGTTGAAAAGCCAGTCGAAACAGGCGACCTGAATAGCGATGGTGTTGTTGACCTTTATGATGTTGTATCTGTTGCACAGTATATCATGGGTATGACTGAATTTACTGAACAACAGCTTTCCCTCGCTGATTACAATGCTGACGGTAAAGTAAACATCTACGATGCAATCGAAATTGCTAAAACTTTAATCTGATTTAAATATGACCCCATGCTTAAAGCGTGGGGTTATTTTTTAGGGATTGACACAGTTTTAATATAGGTATATAATAATGATAACTAATCGGAGGAAATCTTATGAATTATAAAGCACTTATTTCAATTGCAGCCGCTGCCTGCCTGTTTTCACTTTCAACCGGGTGCGGTACTGATAAAAGCAGCAGTACTGCTTCGGAGAGTTCCGCAGCGTCTGAGGAAACAAGCACTTCAGAACACAAGACAAAGCTGACCGCAGTATCACCTTCACCCAAAATTTCAACTGTCAGTCCCGACGAAGTAAAGGTGTACAAGCACTCAAACAAAGCCTTTACCCTTAAAGACTGCACCACCTCCATTTTTATGGAAAACGGCTGGGAGATTCTGTCCGGCGGTACTGCAACAGAACAACAGACGGATGAAATAACATCATTTCCGGCTGTTGTGCAGTATCTTGACACAAAGACTACACTCACAATCACTGTTGCTGACGAGTCCGAGGACAGGGATTCTGTCCTCGCCGGAACTGAGGAAACGTATATTGCCGCTTACGGCAGTGCATACGACAGCATTGACATAACCAGTTTTAAACAGCTTTCAATTGACGAGTTTGATTCGTTTATAATCAAAGCGGACGTTGTAATAAAGGGTGAAAGCTTTGCAATGACCCATATTCTGTCCAATGACGTGTCCGGCAAAAGCTATTCATGGATGCTCCTTGACAGCGACGGAAAGATCGCAGATTTCGACCTTGCAGAGGCGATTTGCTACCCGAAAGTCATTGACACATCAAAATTTGAAGAGTTTGAAAAATATAAGGATATAGACCTGGACAGCCTTTATAAAGTCCCCAGAGGAAATTAAAAAACAACTGCCGCACCATCAATTCCGGTGCGGCAGTTTATTTTATCATGTATTCTTGTCAACCTGGTGGAATTTTTTCAGATTTCCGATTTTTTCGTTTCTCTCGTCAAGAACCTTTTCAACCTCTGACCATTCAAGTCCCTGATTAGCACACAGCACCATAACATGATAAAGCAGGTCGTTTATCTCGTTTTTCAGCTCGTCGTTGTCATTGTTTTTGGCGGCGATTACTGTTTCAGTAGCCTCCTCGCCAATCTTCTTACAGATTTTGTCAACACCCTTGTCAAAAAGATAGCAGGTGTAGGAATTTTCCTGTGCGGTACCGTTTTCGTAGTCCGCTTTTCTCTGCTTGATTACTTCAAAAATTTCCTCGTAAACTGTCATTCTTATTTCTCCTCATCGTTATAAATTTCATTGAAAAAGCAGCTGTACTCTCCAGTATGGCAGGCAACACCAGTCTGCTTTACGTTTACAAGCAGTGTGTCATTGTCGCAGTCACCGTAAATGCTCACAACCTTCTGCAAGTGTCCGGAGGTTGCTCCCTTGTTCCAGTATTCCTGTCTGGAACGGCTCCAGAACCACGTATAGCCTGTTTCGAGAGTTTTTTTCAGGCTTTCCTTGTTCATGTACGCAAGCATTAAAACCGTCTTTGTGTCTGCCTCAAAGCATATTGCCGGTATAAGCTCGCTCTTAACAAAAAATTTGTCAAGGTCGTTTAAGTCTATTTTTATCATAACTGTCCTCTTTTAAAATATTTTCACTATAGCACCTGCAATTAATATACTTACAATACATGCAGGTATCATTGTTGCCATTGCTAATAACAATTCCATTAAAATAATTCTGATTTTATGTTCCTGCTTTTTTATCAGCAGAATGTTGTTTATAAAAAGATATACGGTTATCAATGCCGCCAAAACAGCAACTACTATCAGGATATTATTTGAAACAATGCTTATATCCTTTTTTACGCATTTAATATAATAACTGATTCGGGACAATGTAAAAAAGAACATACACAATATCAGACATATATAATTATCTTTAACAATTGTCATCTCACAATAATACCCTTGCCCCTGCAATACTCCTTGACCTCTCCCACAGTCAGTTCCTTGAAGTGGAAAAGTGACGCCGCAAGAGCCGCAGTTGCACCGGTTTTCTCAAACACCTCGGAAAAGTCATCTATCTTACCCGCACCGCCGCTTGCAATAACCGGAATATTCACGGCTTTGCACACAGCGTCCAGCATTTCAATATCAAAGCCGGCTTTTGTACCGTCCGCATCAATTGAATTAAGGCAAATCTCTCCTGCGCCAAGCTGTTCAATCTGCTTTACCCAGTCGATAAGGTCGAGATTCATGTCAACACGTCCGCCGTTTATGTAGACAGTCCACTTTTTATCGGCAATTTTCTTTGCGTCAATGCCAACACATATACACTGACTGCCGAATATATCAGCACCGTCCTTGATAAGCTGTGGGTTCTGCACCGCCTGTGAATTGACAGAAACCTTGTCCGCACCAGCTCTCAGTGCCTCACGGATATCGTCAACGGTCTTGATTCCGCCGCCGACAGTCAACGGTACGAAAACTTTTTTAGCAGTTTCCCTTACAACGTCAAGGAAAACTCCCCTGCCCTCAAAAGACGCAGTAATATCGTAGAAAACAAGCTCGTCCGCACCCTGGCGGTTATACTCCTCCGCATATTCAACAGGGTCTCCGACATCCTTTATACCCTCAAAGTTTACACCCTTTACAACCTTTCCGTTTCTCACGTCAAGGCATGGAATAATTCTTTTTGCAAGCATGGTTGAACCTCCTTTGTTTTATATCGTTTTTTATCAGTCTGACGTATTTTGTTCAAGCCACGCAATGAATTCTTCCCGTGTCTTTGTCCATTCAACATCAACAACAGAATCACGCATTACAATAAACTCTGACAATCCGTATTCTGTACCATTATCTGCCCAGTCATATGTATATCCAAGTCTTGTCCATGGGTATGATGAATCAAAATACGACCATACGATATTATCATTGAACCATTCCGAAATTTCTTCATCATCCATACTAAGATTTTCTTTATCAGGCTGTTTGGTTATATCTGTTTCATATGCAGGTCTTTTCAGGTCTTCAGTATCCACCCAGAATGCAGACACGTATCCATATTCTTTTTCCGGCGGAAGTCCAATCAGCTGATTAAGTCGCAGCTTCCAGTCAGTAACACCGTCTTTATTATCCTTATACCAGCTGATAATCTCCTTGTCTGTGAACACCCACACTTCACCATACTGGCATTTGAATTCAGTCTGCGGAACATAGCTTTCCGGATAATTGTTATAGGTCAGCATCAGTACTTTGCCATTTTCTTCATTCATGGTCACCATATCCGAATTTTTATCAACGGTTACAAGTTGGTGAAGTTCATCATCTTCAATTGTAACTGCATCTGATACTGCCTCACTATACAGTTCTTCAACGCTCAGATTCCCGCTGTTCTTTGCGGTATCTGATTTTGCTCCGAGCTGTTTTTCAGTAACAAAATATGTTGCTGTACAGGATACAACAGCCACAGCTACAGATATCAAAATCATCATCTTTGCAGTAATGGCTTTTTTCATACTGTTTTCATCTCCTTTATAAATGCCGTCCGGAATTACTGAATCCCTGCGCATTCAACAGCCTCTCTCAGGTCAAGGGTACCCTTGTAAATGGATTTGCCGCAAATCGTACCGTACAGACCAAGCTGTTTGCAAGCCTTTATGTCCTCAATGGTATGTACTCCCCCACTGGCAATAATACAGCATTCACCGTTGGTAGCCTTTGCAAGGTCACCCAGCTGTTTAGTATTCACGCCGGAAAGAGTGCCGTCTTTGGAAATATCTGTTACAATGAAGTACTTTACACCAATTTTTATCATTTCCTTTGCAAGGTCAATGTAATGAACGTCTGAGGACTCCAGCCAGCCCTCGGTTGCGACCATGCCGTTCTTTGAGTCAATACCCACGGCTATTTTTTCACTGCCGAACTTTTCAACAGCGTCCTTTACAAGCTGTGGATTTTTCAGCGCCGCAGAACCGATTATAACACTTGAAATACCCATTGAAAGGTACTCCTCAATGGTTTCGATATTTCTGATCCCGCCGCCAACTTCTACCTTTAAAGAAGTCTTTTCGGCAACGTCCTTATAAATCTTTGTGTTGACCGGTCTGCCCTCTTTTGCACCGTCAAGGTCAACCATGTGAATCCATGTCGCACCAGCCTCTTCAAAGCCTTTGGCGGTTTCAAGATAGTCAGCGGCAACCTTTTCGACTGTTGAAAAATCGCCCTTGAAAAGTCTTACGCAGTTTCCGTCCTTTATGTCAATTGCCGGTAAAATAATCATCTGATAAGTCCTCCGAAATTCTTCAGGATTTTAAGACCTGTTTCACCGCTTTTCTCAGGGTGAAACTGTGCGCCGTAGACAGTACCGCCATCATAGACCAGTGCCGGAACTCTTCCGCCGTAATTTGAATATGCCGCAATGTTTTTGTCGTCACACTCTGCCTTATAGGAGTGAACAAAGTAAACAAAGCTGTTTTCATCAAGTCCGGCAAGGAGAGGACAGTCGTTGAGTACCTCAAGCTTATTCCAGCCCATGTGAGGGATTATGAGGTTTTCTTCCTCCATTTTCTTAACGCTGCCGGGAATAAGTCCCAGTCCGTCACACTCTTCAAATTCGTAGCCTTTTTCAAATATCAGCTGCATTCCCAGGCATATTCCCAGAAACGGCTTTTTCTTTGCCTCAGTCTTGATAGTGTCCACAAGACCGCTTTTATTCAGCATATCCATGGCACTTGGGAATGCTCCCACACCCGGAAGAATAAGTGCGTCTGCCGATTCAATATCTTCTTTTTTATTTGTAAGTTTACTTTCCATACCCAGATAATCAAGGGCATTTTTCACGCTGAAAATATTTCCTGCACCATAATCAATTACAGCAATCATCTTTAACACTCCTTTATTTTACAGAGTACCCTTTGTGGAAAGGGTTTCACCGTTTTCAAGCTCCTTCACAGCCGCCTTTAAAGCGTAAGCCGCCGCCTTGAATACTGCCTCGCATTTATGATGGTCATTTGAACCGTAAACCATGTTAAGGTGCATTGTAATTCCGGCGTTAAAGGCGAACGCTCTGAAAAATTCCTCTGTCAGACAGGTGTCATACTCCCCTATCATCTGATTGGTAAACTCACCCTTGAACACAAGAAACGGTCTGTTGCTTATATCAAGAGAGCAGAACCCCAGAGCCTCGTCCATGGGGATATACGCCGTGCCGTATCGGGCAATTCCGGACTTGTCCCCCAGTGCTTTTGCAAGTGCCTGACCAAGAACAATACCTGTGTCCTCAACGGTATGATGCCCGTCAACGTCAAGGTCGCCCACCGCTTTTATGTTCATGCTGATACCGCTGTGCTTTGAAAGGGCGGTGAGCATATGGTCAAAAAAGCCTATGCCTGTGGATATTTCGGAATTGCCCTTTCCGTCAATTGAGAGGGTAATGCTTATGTCCGTTTCACGGGTTTTTCTTTCAACCGTTCCTGTTCTCATGGTAAATCCTTTCCGTTTATGCCGTTATTTCCTCCAGTGCCTTGATAAGGCAGTCCATTTCTTCAGGCGTACCCACTGTTATTCTCAGGGAATTGTTTATTCTGGGCTTATTCCAGTAGCGTACAAATATTTTGCGCTTTTTCAGTTCTTCAAATATCTCCCCTGCCGGTTTTGTCTTATGTGACGCAAAAATAAAATTGCTCATTGAGTCCGGGAATGTAAATCCCAGTGCCGCAAGACGTTTCTTGGTCTTTTCACGGGTATCAATTATCATGTTTACAGTCTTCCGGAAATACTCCTCGTCTTTGACCGACTCAGCACCGCAAAGCTGTGTGACCGGATTCATGGTATAGGAGTTGACGGAAAATTTCACGTCATTCATAAACTTAATAAGCTTTTCATTACCGATTGCAAAACCGATTCGCATACCAGCCATAGAACGTGACTTTGAAAAGGTCTGCACCACAAGGAGATTTTCGTACTTTTCAACAAGGGGCAGACAGCTTTCACCGCCGAAGTCGATATACGCCTCGTCTATGATAACCACTGACTGTGGATTTGCCTTAATAATTTCCTCAATCATCTCAACGCTTTCAAGCACACCTGTCGGCGCATTGGGATTTGGAAAAATAATTCCACCGTTTTCAGTCTTGTAGTCGGAGGGATTGATATGCAGGTTTTCGTCAAGGGGTATCTGCCTGTACGGAATCCTGTAAACCTCCGCCCACACGTCATAGAAAGAGTATGTTATATCCGGAAAAAGCACTGGCTTGTCCGAATTGAAAAATGTCATAAACGCCATTGACAGAACATCGTCCGAACCCACTCCCACAAACACCTGCGACGGTTTAACACCGTATCTCTCAGCAAGTGCGTCCACAAGTACTGTGGAATCGGGGTCGGGATAAAGCTTCATTCTGTCCGTTTCAAAGGCATTCATTGCCTCCGCCGCTTTGGGTGACGGAGGATATGGGTTTTCGTTGGTGTTAAGCTTGATTATGTTCTTGTCCTTAGGCTGTTCACCCGGAACATAGGGTTCAATACGTCTTACATTGCTTTCCCAGCTGCTCATTCAGATCATTCCTTTACTTAATCTTCAAATCTTACCTTGATTGCATTTGCGTGAGCAGTAAGTCCCTCCTTTTCGGCAATGAGGACAATATCGTCCTTAGCTTCTCTGAGAGCCTCCTCTGTATAGTAAATATAGCTTGAACGCTTGATAAAGCTTGATACTGAAAGCGGTGAGAAGAATCTTGCAGTACCGCTTGTCGGAAGAACGTGGTTCGGACCTGCGTAGTAGTCACCCAGCGGTTCGGAGGCGTAATTGCCCAGAAATACTGAACCAGCGTTGTCAAGCTTGCCGATATACTCAGTCGGATTTTTCATAAGCACTTCAAGGTGCTCCGGCGCAATTGCGTTTGCAAGCTCTACTGCACAGTGCGGACAGTCGCAGATAATGATAACGCCGTAATCTTCCAGTGACTTTTCAATGATTTCCTTTCTTGAAAGGTACTGCACCTGTCTTTCAATTTCAGCAATGGTTTTATCAGCGATTTCCTCGCTTGTTGTAAGGAGTATTGCTGACGCAAGCTTGTCGTGTTCAGCCTGTGACATAAGGTCTGCCGCAACGAATTTCGGGTCAGCTGTTTCGTCAGCCATAACGAGAATTTCGCTTGGACCAGCTATCATGTCAATGTCAACCTGACCGTAAAGCAGTTTCTTTGCAGTTGCAACAAAAATATTTCCAGGACCTACTATCTTATCAACTCTCGGGATTGTTTCAGTACCGAAAGCAAGAGCCGCAACAGCCTGTGCGCCGCCCATCATGAACACTCTGTCCACTCCGCATACGGCAGCGGCAACGAGGATATCCTTGTTAGGTGTACCGTCTTTAAGAGGCGGTGTTACCATGATAATTTCCTTAACACCAGCAATCTTAGCCGGAATTGCATTCATAAGTACGCTTGAAGGATAAGCGGCAGTACCACCAGGAACGTAAAGACCGACTCTTTCAAGTCCCCTTACTCTCTGTCCCAGCATAACACCGTTGTCCTTTGTGTCCACAAAGCCCTGCTGACGCTGACGGTTGTGGAACTCAGCAATGTTTTCCATGGCGTTCAAGAGTGCGTCTACAAAATCCTGTTCAGCCTCTTCAAGAGCGTCGTTGATGACCTCCTGCGGAACTTCGTAGTATTTCGGCAGACTGCCGTCAAACTTTTCAGTATATTCCTTAACAGCCTTGTCGCCGTTTTCCTTGACGTTTTCAATAATTTCACTTACAATCTGAGTTACCTTTTTATCGGTCTCACCGCTGCGCTTTTTAAGTGATTCCAGAAACTCAAATTCGTCCTTGCCGTTTGCATAAATCTTCTTTATCATTTCAGATTCTCCTCGATAATTCCAATCAGATTTTCAATTTCTTTTTGTCTTAATTTCAGGCTTACTGTGTTTACGATAAGCCTTGCGGAAATCGGTGCAATGTCCTCGATTACTTCAAGACCGTTTTCCTTTAAAGTTGTACCCGTTTCAACAATATCCACGATACCGTTTGAAAGCTCTAAAAGCGGCGCAAGTTCAACAGAGCCCTCGATTTTTACAATATCAACGTCCATGCCCTTGCTTTCAAAAAATGTCCTTGCAACGTTGGGGTACTTTGTGGCAATTGTCTTGACACCGTAGCCCTCGTAAAAATCTGTGCCCTTTTTAGCCGCAAGAGCAAATTTGCAGCGACCGAAACCCAAGTCCACAAGCTCAAAAAACTTGCCGCTCATTTCCATAATGGTGTCTTTTCCAACAACGCCCATGTCGCACACGCCATGTTCAACATAGGTGATAACGTCGTTTGCCTTTGAAAGTACAAACTCAATATTTGCGTCCTTTATATGCAGAATAAGCTTTCTTCCCTTTTCCCTGACAGCTGTGCAGTCAAAGCCGGACTTTTCAAGAAGTCCTATGGTGTCTTTTTCAAGTCTTCCCTTTGTCAGCGCAATTCTCAGCGGTTTCTGCATATTACTGCGCCTCCTTTCCGTTTACAGTCAGCACTTCGGCAATGTCCTTTTCGCCGGCGTACTTAACCGTTTCCTCTATTGTATCAAAAAGTGAAATTTCAACCTTTTTACCGTCTTTTCTCAGTTCGTCAGCCTTTGCCAGTGCCTCCATCTCAAAGCCTTTTTCTGCAAAAACTATTACCTCAACAGGCGCTGCCTTTACCGGCTTATGCTTTAACTCAACCTGTGTCACAGCGTCAACATTAACAGCAAAACCAGTCGCCGGAACGTCATAGCCGAAATCTGCAATCAGCTTGTCATATCTTCCGCCGGAGAGTACTTCCTCGCCGTAGCCCTCAAGATATCCCTTGATGATAACTCCGGTGTAGTAGTCTGTTCTGTTTACCATGCCTAAGTCAACGGTCAGTCTGCCGCTGCCGATAATTGCGGAAACCTTGTTGTAAAGGTCTTTCAGGCTTTCCAGTACTGCGTCAATTTTTTCGTCCGAAAACAGCTTTGACGCCTTTTCAAATACTTCCTCACCGCCGAAAAGTCTTGGCAGTCTTTTAAGGGCGTGGGTAATCTCGTTTTTGCCTATACTGTCAAGCATATCATTGAGTGCCGGATAGTTTTTTGCCTCTATGTAGTCACGAATTGTTTCTTTCTGTTCAGCAGTTGCGTCAAGCTTGTCCACCAGTTCTCTGAAAAATCTGATATCACCGATTTCAAGAGAAAACTCACCGTCTGAGCATGAGGACAGTACTTCAATAGCCGTTGAAATAACTTCAAGGTCAGCCATTTTTGAGGAAGAACCAATAAGCTCGATTCCTGTCTGGACTGTCTGTGCGCTCCTGCCCTTTAAAGACGGCTCCATGGTGAATACGCACTGGTTGTAGTACAATCTCATTGGGAGTACCGTGTCTTTCAGTCTTGTTGCGACTATTCTTGCGATAGGGACTGTGTTGTCCGGACGCAGTACCAGCA
>CAMCMW010000013.1 GCA_945876155.1 uncultured Ruminococcus sp.
CCTGCTGATGTTGTCAATATATATTTTGAAACAATCACTAAAGGTATGAGCATACCTGTTGATTTGCTTGATGAGCTTCTCAAAGAATTTTATTCAACAGATAAAAATGCAAAGTTATCACAATATTACGTTTCAAAATATGCTTTTGCTATCACTTCTGTAATGAAAAATTATAAGGACAATGCATCAAATTCGGTTCAGTTGCCTGTTCTTGTTGCATTTATTGCTCGATTTGCAATACAATCTAATAAAAACAAAGAAAAGTTCCGAAATCTAATAAACAATACTACCGGTGGTATTTATATGCTTGATTACACCAGCATTAATAGAAGTTCCTTAACTAATATATGGAATGCCACTAAAAGTATCTTCCCTGATTTATCTAAAGCAAAGTATGAATCATTCATTACAGAATGGGGAAAAAAATACGGATTTATCGAGAAAAGTGTTGTTGAAACGTCTGTTACAAAAGAAAAAAATATTGTTTCAAACAAAACGCTTACAGAAGAAGTTTTATTCTCAGAACAATCAGCAAATTCAAACGAAAATAGTTCAGAGTCTATTGAAGAAACGATAGTTTCTGAACCTGAAAATGATTTTCCAGGCGAAATAAACGCCAAAAAACTTTATGACAGTTTGAAAAAGGATATGACCAAGGAGCAGGAAACAATTATAACTGCTTTCACAGACATGATCACACCTATTGGGAAAGCATTTGAATCTATTCAGGGTGAAATCAGTAAAAGCCGTGAGATAAGTGCAGAGAATGTAACTTTAAGGGCTAGAGCAGAAGATCTGGAACGTCAGTTATCTGAGCAGCGTTCAAGGCTTCAAGAGGTCAATCAGTCCTTGATGACTGCTAAAACAGAAAATGATGAACTTAAAAAGCAGATTTCCGCTCTTGAAAGCCAAAACTCAGAACTTGACAGCAAGCTGAATGATGCTTATGCGATAAACAGCCGTGAATCTTCTCTTGAAGCTGAAAGAATACGTTCTGAACTGAAAAAGGCATTTGCTTTTTTATACGATGACTGGCTTGAATACGAATTTTCTGATGTCAGCGAGGAAAACTACGAATCCTTGCAGGCAATTATAAAAAAGATTTTTCGTTCTCTTGAAAGAAACGGTATAGACTTTAAGGGGAATAACTAATGAAAAACGGATCATATTACGGTATAGACTTTGGCACTACAAATACATCTGTCTACTTGTATAACTATGAGCAAGGCAAGGGTTCAAGAGAAGCAGGATATGGTACGGACGGTAAAGACCTTACACCTTTCAGTTCCTGCATTGCAATATCAAAGACGGTTAAGAATGACATTAAATTTGGTCGAGAAGTTAAAGAAAAAATAAATGAATATGCTGAAAATTATAAAATCATAACTTCGTTTAAGTCTTTGCTCGGTACAGATGAGGATATTCCAGTAAATGGGTTTAGATACAACGGAAAAATGCTTACTGCACTTTTCCTTAATTATGTCAAAAACACGGTAAAAGCAGACAGACCAGATTTTACAGAGGCTGTTTTTTCAATTCCCGTTGATTTTTCTGCTAAAGCAAGAACCGACCTTCTTGAAGCTGCTGAACATGTAGGGATTAAGGTTAAAGGTTTCGTAAGCGAATCATCATCAGCATATATCTCTAAAATCAAGGATATCAAGGCTTTTTCAAAAGTAATGGTCATTGACTTTGGCGGCGGTACGCTTGATTTAAGTATCCTTAATCTTAAACATAATCAGGTTTATGAAGATGCCGTTTATGGCATAAAATTCGGCGGTGATGATATAGATAAGGAGCTTGCTTTAAGAATAATGCCGAAGGTCTATCCGGGCGTTTCATATGACGAGCTTGACTCTAAGAAAAAAGATAAGCTCATGAACGAAGTTGAGCGTATGAAAATCGATTTTTCCAAATACGATGATTACACTATTACTCTGGGAGAAGGTTCAAAACCGGTTGATATTGATTATGATACCTTCTCGGATATAATCACACCGCTTATTACCGAAAATGTTCTTAATTCAATTTTAAAGGTGATGGAAAAGGCAAAGGTCAGCCCTGAAAATATTGATGCTGTTATTCTTGCAGGAGGTTCAAGCGGGTTAAGACCCTTTGCTGATATTATCCTTTCATTGTTTGGTGAGGATAAAATAATTTTCGATAATAATAAGAACAGGTATCAATGGATGGTCGCAAAGGGGGCTGCAATAACATCTGCAATAGATTGTGATTTCAGACTTGGCGATGATATTTGTATCCTGTTAAGTGACGGTGAAACATATCCTATCCTGAAGAAAGATGTAAATAAAGTTGGTGACAGGAGCGAACCCATTTCGTTTTCTTTGACTACCGACTCTTATGATGCACACTTTATTTTTACTGATTCTACTGGTAAGAACCGTTACGCAATAGTATCTGTCAATGCTAAAGGATATGTTGACGAAAAGTTCGATTTATCAGTAGAGATAGGCAAAGATCAGATAGCAAGAGTTGTTATAAAGAATGATTACATCGGCAGTGGGTATCAGGTGCAGCGTGAAATCAATAAGCTGAGGTTTTACTATGATCTAAAAGATGTTGAGGAATAATTATTATGATCAAGTCAAATATTAATATTACTTCCAACATTTATATCAGAAGTGATCCTGATATAAGAAAAGACAGAAAATATACTGAGAAAATAACAGGTGTTAAGCTGCTTCGTGATATTCGTAAGCGTTATACTGGATTTGAAGCAATTCCGCTAACACAAGTTCAGAATCAAATATTATCAGGAAATCAAACCTGTTCAAATGCTAAAGACGGCGAAATGTCATTCGGTCCGGTAATGATTAATGGCAGCCTTCGCTGGACAAGCAGATGTGAGTATACCGCTTGTCCAGGTTTTAATGATTGCGTTCCGCAAGATATTCCTCGTGAACTTGTAATCGAAGATGACTCTGAGGAAAAAAAGAACCTACAAGAGTTTTTTGAAAAGCTTGGTATAATCATACAAGATGATACTGTTGTATTTGAAAGAGACAGGAATACGGCGAAAACAGAGGAAAGCCCTAAAGAATATACTGCACCTACGGAACAAGCTGTTGAAGTAATCAGGGAATCAAGCAAAAAGTATCTGGAAATAACTGAGCCTGATTGTATTGTTTCTGCTTCATTAAATTCACATATCATATTAAACTCGGGTCCGGGAACCGGAAAAACCTATACAATAATTCAGCGTCTTATACATATTCTTGCGAACAACCTTTGCCCAGCTGATGAAATATATATTTTATGCTATACACGTTCCGCTAAGAAAGTTGTTGAAAGTAAGATTGACCAGGCTGTTGCAGATGGAATAATCCAGCCTTCTGCCAAAAACATTTGTGTGCTGACTTTTGACGCTTATGCAACATATTTCCTAATGGCAATGAGAGAGCAAGGTGTTATTACCGAAAATTTTGAAAATTACGATTATAACGCACGAATAAAGCTATTTAATAAATATATATCACCTGAAGACTTTGAAGACATCAACTATTTCATTATTGATGAAATTCAGGACCTCGTAAATGAACGTGCTGAGATGGTTCTGAAAATCCTGAAGCACTTAAAATGCGGTTATTTGCTTGCAGGAGATCGCTGTCAGTCAATATATGATTATGAAGCTGATGATGATGCAACTCTGGACTCTGTAAAGTTCTATGAGCTTGCTGAAAAACAGTTTCCGAATGATATGCAAAGATATGAAATTACGGTAAACAGAAGACAAACGTCGGAGCTTGCAGAAGAAGCTGCCAAAATGCGTAAAGTATTACTTAACGATAGCTTTATGGAACAGAATAAGTATGCAAATAGTGTGATATCGCATTATTCGGGCAAAACAAAGATCGAACAGTATATAAAAACTCTTACTGATGCTCCTTCTGTATCAACAGCTATTTTATGCCGTAACAATGGTGAAGCTGAATATATAAGCGGATTGTTATGTGAAAAAGGTATCGTTCACACTTTGAACAGAGGTGTGAACAACGTTGTTCCTCTTCCACGTTGGATTGCCGACGTTTTTTGGGATTACTGCCGTGAAACAATAAGCAAAAAAGACTTTATCGAGAGTTTTCTTTCAGAAGTGATTTGAATTTAAATCCTGAAGTACTTTGGGATCTTTTGTGTAAGTTGACTGAATCGCAGGAAAAGGCTGTTATAAGTGTAACATTGCTGACTACCGCACTGACAATAACCAATAATATCCCAAGTGAGTTTTATGATAAAGCTCCGATGCTGACAGTCTCAACCATACATAAGGCAAAGGGCAGCGAATTTGATAGGGTTATTATGATTGAATCGGATATAAAGCCTACTTCTGACAGCGCAGAAGAAGCAAGAGTACGGTATGTTGCTCTTACACGTCCCAAAACGCAATTCATTACTATGAAGAAAAACACTAAGTATTTCAGGCGTGCCATGTCGGGACGAGTGCTCGAAACAGGATTGCATAATATATACAAGACAAACAATAAATACTGCAAGTGCATAACTGTCGGATTAACTGGAGATATAGATAACAATTCATTTGTATCTGGCGACTTCGAATCTGTTCTTGATTTGCAGGAGTATATCATACACAATATAAAGCTATATGACAAGCTGTCTGCAAAACGCTCAGCTACTACAGGACTATATGAAATTTATCATAAAGGATATTGTATAGGTGCACTTTCACAGAAAATGATTGATGAGATTGATATGTGTGTAAATTCGACAGATTATAAATATAATATGCCAGACAGATTAGAAAACCTTTATGTCAGTGCTGTAACTACAGAAGTGCTGAAGCAGTTTAACGCAAGTGTTCCTATAGAATATCAAAAATCTGGAATATGCTTTGGTATTCAGATAACAGGACTTGCCAGACTTGTATTTGAAAAGAAGTGGTGATATGTCGTATTATTCAGAGTTTTATAATGCAATAGATGATATTGCCAATCATCTCAGGACTGATTTTATCGGTCCGGTTGAAGATGATGAAGTATTAGAAATGGAAGAACCATTAAGCCGTTATTCACTTGGAATCCTTTGGGCGCAGCCAAAGAATAAAACCCCCGGGTCATCTGCCTCCAATCTCGCAATGGAAGAAGTGTTTGAGGATGAATCAGAAGACAGTGAGGAACCTAAAAACATCAGCGTTTTTAAGCCTTCTACTATGGGAGTTTCCTTTGCTTTGCTCTCTAATGATAAATTAACTATATCTTTTGATTATGCCGTTTATAATCATTCGGAAAAGACTATAACAGATAACGGTAGGGAAGTAAAAAGGCATTATTATTCACGGGAAGCCAAAAGATTCCAGACCGATGTTATTGTCCCTGATAAGATATGCAATATGATTATTTCCGATAAAGATATTGCTGATATTACTGTATATCTTCATGTCAGAAAAATCTATGATGATAATAGTGAACTTGTTACCGTATCTGTTCTGAACAGGAATAAGGCAGAAAACGGATTTCTGGAGAGTAATACAGGTGCTTTGTTTCAATGTATGCTGTCCATCAAGAGTCATAAAGGTTTTATACCTGTTTACAGAAGAAATACCCATAAATCATTTGAAGAAGAAAAGAATGATATGCTGTATGATTCTGTCAATAATTATTCTTACGGTCACGGCTGTTCATCTGTTCACTTTGAAAATCAAGGTATTATAACAGAAGTGAGAAGTGAGTTTATTCCGCAGTACAGGATGCTTCAGATGATGCCAAGGCTTTTTAATAATTCGGAATATCTTTACATGAATTATTGGAACAAAACAGATCGGAACAAGGCATGCAGTCAACTTGATAATTTTATTAATCAATATGAAAATTGGTATGTCAAGTTAAAGAATAATACTGAATTGATAGAAAAATATCCTGATACAGCAGACGATTCATTTAATAACATTGAACGATGTATAAATCGTCTGCGTAAAGGAGCAGATGTAATCAGAACCAATGACACGGCATGGAAATCATTCCTTTATATGAATGAAGCGATGCTCTTGCAACGTGTAAAAACCAAGCATTGCTCTCCTGAAACTGTAAGCTGGTATCCTTTTCAGATGGCTTATATTCTGCAGATAATTCCTGATATTGCAGATAATAATTCAGAATTTCATAAAGATGTTGATCTTTTGTGGTTTCCTACAGGCGGTGGTAAAACAGAAGCCTATCTTGGTCTTTCAGCATTTTCAATTTTTTTCAGAAGATTGAGTAAAGGCAATAACAATATTAACGGCGTTACCATTATCATGAGGTACACTCTTCGTCTCCTTACTCTCCAGCAGTTTGAAAGAGCTACAGCTCTTGTATGTGCTTGTGAGCATATGAGAAAGAAGTATGGCATACCAGGCGATGAGATCTCTATTGGATTATGGATAGGTTCAGGAATGACACCGAATCATATAGATGATGCTTCTGAAACATTAAAAAAGCTTCGTGAAGATTCGACAGCAACAATATATGAGGCAAATCCAATGCAAATCACCAAATGCCCATGGTGCGGTGCAGAAATTGGCGTGGGCGGTTATGAAATAGTCGGCGGTGCTATGAACATTTCCTGCTGTAATAATCCTGATTGCGAATTTCATAGTCATTTACCAATATACGTAGTAGATGATGATATTTACCGAGTCGCTCCGACATTTGTTCTTAGTACGGTTGATAAATTTGCAAGAATAACATGGGAAGAGCAAGCAGGTAATTTGCTTGGAGCAAATGGGTGTCAACCTCCTGAGCTTATTATACAAGATGAACTTCATCTTATTTCAGGACCGCTCGGTTCAATCACCGGAATATATGAGATGGCAATTGAAAATATATGTAAGCACTACGGTAAGGTTCCTAAAATCATTGCATCTACGGCAACTGTAAAGAATGCCGATAATCAAATCAGAATTCTCTATAACAGGAAAATGATACAGTTCCCTCCGAACGGTTTATTACATACTGATTCATTCTTTGCAATAGAAGCAGATGAAGATAAGCGTCCTGCAAGAACATACATAGGAGTTTGCTCTATTGGTTTCGGTACATCTGAAATGCTTATCAAAATCTTTGCACTGCTGACATTTATGAAACATCTGTATAGATTACAAGGTAAGCCAACTGATGTTATAGACCAGTTTTATACTTCTGTAGGCTATTTTAATACTCTTAAAGAGCTTGGTTCTAATTCAATAATCATATCAGACCGTATTACAGCAGAAATAAAGTATATTGCAGCTTATAAGTTTCAAAAAGAAGCTGAAAGTGTGAATCTGAAAATTGACTGTAACAATGCAGATATTCCGTCATATTTCAAAAGCAACGAGCTTACAAGCCGTAATTCAGCAAAGGAAATCAAACTTGTGCTTGAAAGACTTGCTAATAAATACACCAGCGAGGATTGCTTTGATTATATCATGGCTTCAAATATGCTGTCTGTTGGTATAGATATTGACAGACTTGGTGTGATGTGTGTTTACGGTCAACCAAAATCCAACTCGGAGTATATACAGGCTACAAGCCGTGTTGGAAGAACAAATCCGGGACTTGTTATATCTCTTTATAACAGTATGAGATCAAGAGATAAGTCTTACTATGAGCAGTTTGGCTATTATCACAGCACATTTTATAAGTATGTTGAAGCAACAAGCGTTACATCATATTCTCCTCGTGCTATTGAAAAGGCTTTGCATTGTGCTATGATGGCTATTATCAGGCATACTATACCAAGATATAATCCGAATGAAAACGCTTGTAAATTCAACAGGAATGATAAAGATGTTGAGTATGTCAAGCATAGCATACTAAAGCGTGTCGGAGAAATTGAGCCACGAATCATAGACTTTGCCGAAAAATGGCTTGATTACTATCTGGATTGCTGGGCAGATCTTACAGAAAGTCTGCCAAATAAGTTAGTATTTTCAGATTATCATAATGAAGATGTGGCTTTGTTCCGAAGTGCTGACAATCAAAACGGCTCAGATATACCGACTATCCTTAATTCTGTAAGGAACGTTGAGCCAACTGCAAATATTTATTTTACTAAGAGATAGGGGGCGTAGTAATGCCAAAACCTACATTCAGGAAGAAAGTTAAAGAAGATGACAGAAGTATTGCCAAGTTCTCTAATGAAAAGATTTCTGTCGGGGATATACGAAAGACTCAGATGATTACAACTTTCGGTGTCGGTTCTATTGTCGATTTTAAAGATGATACTGTCATTATAGCTTCAACTGATGATTGGGATTATAATCCAAATGATATTGAAGAAGTTGAAAACAGAAAGATATTCAACGAAAATCTTTCTGTAATAACAGGGGTAGAATATTTTTTAATGCCGAGGACAACTCAAAGCACCAACAGCTTTTCTAAAGCCAAAAACATACCTTCATATGTTTTTCCTGAAAAGCTTCATTGTTCCAGATGCGGTAATATCTATGATTTCAGAGAATTAGATATAAAAGACCGTCACAGATGTCCCAAGTGCAGGAATAATCTTACTGCTTCACGTTTTATCGTTGTATGTGCCAGAGGGCATATGGACGATTTTCCTTATGATTGGTGGGTACATAATGGAAAGCCGTGTTCATCGGGAGTTAAATCTCCACGTATCAGAATGGTAAATATCTACAACAGGACTGATATTGATAGTTTGAGACTTGAGTGTACTGAGTGCAAGGCAACGAGAAGTATGGTTCAGGTATTCTCAGAAAATGCGTTTTCAGAGTTCAAGTGTACTTGTAAGCACCCGCATTTTAAAGATTCGTTTGCAAGAGCATCTTATGGCTGCCATGAAAAAATACGTGCAATATTGCGTTCTGCATCAGGAGTATACTTTCCAATAACAAAATCAGCATTGCTTATACCTCCTTGGAGCAAGAAAGTAGTACATTGCATTCAAAAAAATTACAGCTTATTGAAAGCAGTTGATGAAGATAAAATTGTATATGCGATAAGACAAGTTATCCATGATACAGATATTACCGATGATGATATTATTCGGTCTTGGAATGTTGTTAAAATATCTATGGAGCAGAAACGTAAACGCTCAGAATTATCGGTTTATGAAGATGAATATGCAATTCTTTCAAAAGATGAAAATAAAAATGAAGACAATTTTTCATCTTATACGTCGTATGTTCCACAAAAGTATAAGCAGTATTTTGAACAGATTGCAGTAGTTGACAGGCTTACTGTTACTCAGGCTTTTACAGGATTTACAAGAATCATTCGTAATGAAACAAATAGTGTTGCTATTTCACAGTATCCTAAGCCGTGGCTTCCTGCTGTTGAATTAACTGGCGAGGGTATCTTTATAAGATTTAATAAGGATAGAGTAACTCAATGGCGAAATGTCAATTCATCAAGATACCGAAGAATGAAGAAAGCAATGGAAGATAGTAATTTCGTTTTAAACTCATTTTCTGAAACCTATGTTATGCTTCATACTTTTGCTCACTTATTCATTCGTGAAATCTCTAACATTTGCGGATATAGTGCCGCATCAATAAGAGAGAAGATTTACAGCGAAATTGATGATAAGAATGAAGTGAAAATGTGCGGTGTATTAATCTATGTGTCATCATCCGACAGCGACAGTAGCCTTGGTGGTCTTATCAGCATTGCAGACAACAAGGATGTATTTGAAAAAATAATGGACAGTATGCTTGAACGAGCAAGTTGGTGCAGCGGTGATCCGTTATGTATATCTTCAATGAAGCAAGGATACAAAAACCTTAATTATGCAGCTTGTCATGATTGCACTCTTCTTCCTGAAACATCTTGTGAAAGGTTTAATTGCTTCCTTGACAGGGCATCAATTGTTGGATTGCCCGATAATCCAGATTTGGGATATTTTAATAATATTTACACAAATATATAATGGGATATAGGTGTATTGATTTTTTGTAATTGCCCTTCACGGGCAGTGGCACTGCGTGCAGCAATGACCCTGTTCCTCACCTTCGGTTCGTCACAGTGCCAGCCCCTTACGGGGCAGTTGGAAATAAAAGAGGATTACTATATTTTAACATATTTCTATATTAACTTTTATTTTTCTATTTGTATTTTTTGGCACAATAGTATTGATAGATTAAAATAATAATACCCCCTTATGGCTTTGAGTTGATTCTGACAAAGTTTCAACAGATAACAGCCATAAGGGGATTTTTTTTAAAAGTATTGAAAGTGAAAAAATGTTATTTGACGTGTAAAACACAAAACCATAAAAAATCGTAAAAACCGGTGAATTTGCGGAACACACCCTCTAAACAGCGTAACTGCGCCGTTTACGGAGTGTGAAAAAATGGAAAAACAATAATTAAATAAATTTACGTGTCAAAAAATATTGCCCGATTTTCGGTAAAATCCGAAGACCGGGCATTTTCTTATTATTTTTCAAAAAAGCGTTTAAAAACCGTTTAAATATTTTTGAAGGAGCGTTTAAACTGCGTATTTACGGCGTTTAAGCTTAAAACGCTTTTAAAACGCTTTTTCAACACGCCAGAAATTCTGTTGAAAAAATGGGATGCGAAGATGCGAACAAAATATGAGGGGGATGCGAACGGTTCGTATCCCCCTGAAATTCATTCTAAAAAATCATCTTCTTCCAACGTTCCGATTACCTCTCCCATACACCAAACGCTGTCGTTTTCGGAAAGCTTGATATCGTCATAATCATCATTCAGAGAAATCAGCCTGTTTTTGCCCAGCTCCTTTATATATCCGGATCCATTGACAACGAAAATTCCGATTTGTCCGATTTCAATTTTAGGCTTGCCCTTTACAAGGACAATATCGCCGTCGTGAAAGTCCGGCTCCATGCTGTCACCGCTTATTTTCAAGCAAAAATCAGCCTGCTCCACTTCTCTGCTCTGCTTTACCTTTACTTCTTCTTTGTCATATCCGCTTAAATCTATGCCTGTTCCGGCAGAAACGGGCATTTCATAAAGGTCTATATATGTAAATTTCGGTTCAATTGTCAAAGGTGTTTCAAATTCTACAAGATTTTCCGCTTTTTCAAGTAATCTTCCTTTTGATTTATCCGAAAGTTTGCTGAAATTATCCAGTAGTTCTTGCTCATCAGTGCTCAATTCAAGCGTTGGTGAGAATTTTTCTTTACCTGTTAATAAAAAATCAGTAGACACCTTAAAAAAATCCGCAATTGCAGATATGTTTTCAGCCGCAGGATCTGTTCCTCTTTTATTCCATGCTGAAATTGTTGACGTAGATATACCTGTGAATTTTGATAATTGATTCTGTTTTTTGCCTTGTTTATCCAATAAATAAAATACTCTTTGTGAAATAGTCATAAAAACCTCCCAGAAAAGATGTACAAAAGTGAACAAAATCCAAAATTGTGGATTTTTACATTGACAAATCTACAATTGTAGATTATAATATCATTATACCGATAACTTATGAAACAGTAATCCGTATGATAATTATATCACAAAGGAATCGGGTTGTAAACAGAAAGGACAAAAATATGAAAGAAAAAGAAAAAGCGGCTATAATGAACCGCTTAACAGAAATATGTAACAATTCAATATCACAACGTGATATTTGCTTATCTGCAATTGCAATTTGTATGTTGCATAACGTTTTAACTGACGAAAAACTTAATCGTTGTTCGAATCGGCTTCGAAGCCAATGCGCCGAGGCGGACTTTCAGGATCAGCTTTCTTCACAGAAATCAAAAGAAAACTCAATTGATTGATGTGTTGAATTAAAGTTGCTGGATTCCCATTTACAATCCCATCAAATACAATAAGACTTGGATTGTAATAACCGATATTTGTTACGTTGATAGTGATACTTTCGCCAAACGACGCAAGCTTTACGGCAACCTCGTGTTCATTATCAAGCTTTGATTCAAATTCTTTGATTTCTTCTATAAGCTTTTCATATTGATAATCAGCCAACATATAATCACGAGGTGGCTCAAAATCGGAAAGACTTGGGTAATTTTCCGGTTCATCGTAAATCATCTTTGAAAGCATATCTATTGTAATCCCTCCTTTTTAATATAATATATAGATTATACTGTATTTTTTAAAGGAAATCAATAGAAAGGACATAAAAAACATGAATGAATTAAAAGTATTTCAGAACAGCGAATTCGGAGAACTCGGAGTTCTCACCATTGACGGCAAAGAATATTTTCCGGCTACGCAGTGTGCAAAGATTTTAGGATATGCCAAACCTGCAGATGCTGTAAAGAAACATTGTAAAGGGGTCTCCAAAATAAAGACCCCTACGAATGGAGGTATTCAACAGTTAAATTACATACCTGAGGGGGATTTATACCGCCTGATCGTCCGTTCCAAGCTCCCCTCAGCTGAAAAGTTTGAACGCTGGGTGTTTGATGAGGTCCTTCCTGAGCTCAGACGCACCGGATCATACGGCAGCAATATTAATCTTGAAGAAGTTATTGCTAAAACAGCAACGGCGGTTGTTTCGGAGGTTATGAAACAAATTGTACCTATAACCAATCAGGAAACCATGCGAGAATGTGTTGAACCAGAACGCTTTGGCAGAAAACATTCTCCGGGTATTATTGATAAGCTTGAACCTGCTATTAAAAAAGAAGTAGAAGAAATGATTATCTCAAACAGATTCAGTTACTTAGATGTAGTAAAATACTTGCAGGAACTGGGCATTGAAATCACAATTACATCTGTATGGAGATATGCAAAAAGAATGAAGGGATGAAATGAAAAAAGTAAATGTTATTCAAACGAGTTACTGTTTTGAAATGGTAACTTTATTTAAGGTTTTCGATGAACATGGCAGATATATCGATAGTTATGAAACTACCGAGACCAATGTCAGAAAAGCAAGAAATGAATTCAGATTTTATTCAAAGGATTTATATAAAATCATTAGTATATCTTAGAAAGGAGACTCTACAATGACGATAGGCAAAAAAATAAAGCTTCGCCGTGAGGCGCTGGGACTTAGTCAGAAAGAACTGGCAGAGAAAACCCACACCGGACAGTCTTACATCTCAGAGCTTGAAAACGACAAGTATCAGCCAACTGCTCCGGTGATAGT
>CAMCMW010000014.1 GCA_945876155.1 uncultured Ruminococcus sp.
AATGATGAGCTGAACCCTGTTTTCTTAAATATCGGAAAAGACGGTTCAATCTCTCTCAGACATCAGGGAATTATAGAATTTCCAATGTCAGCAGTAAGTGAAATATACCTTAAAAATATCCTCAGAAGTGATTACGCAAAACTGTTTATTGATGATGATGTTATTGAAAAACTGAATGAACACCTGAACAATACCCCGGACTTTGACTTTTCTCAGATTTTTCATTTCTGCGGTGCATTATCCGGTGATACTCCGGACGGCAATTTTATCAGTAAATTCAGAACTTTAAGGCAGGCTATACACAATAAATCCACCGTTTCATTCAGCAATACCACAAGAACGGAAAAAGTCTTTGAAAACCAGAAAGCAATCCCTACTAAAATTGAGTTTTCCGTTATGACAAGAAAATTTTACGTTTCAATGTGGGGCTGTGAAAACAATCGTCCTTTTAAGTGCGTTTTAAACTAATTGTATGACATTAAAATAATCGGGGAAAACAATGATTTTGACTATGAACAGATAATTTCATATATGCAGGACAAGCGCAATGCCGAACCAATTGTTATGAATGTTACAGACAAGTATAAAAACAATGCGATTGAAAGAGCTGAACTGATATTTTCAATATATGAGCATGAAAACCAGACTAATAAGGACGGAAGTTATACAATTAAAATATGGTATTACTCTTATGACGAAATGGAAATCATTAACAATATAATGTCGTTCGGTCCAGCTATAAAGGTTCTTTCTCCGGAATCTGTTATTGACAAAATCAAAGAACGAATATTTTTTTGATAAAAAAACAATAAAATTGTTGACAATGATAGAGAAATATGCTATAATGTTTTTGGGTTCAAAGCAATAAAGAAATGTGAAATCTATGTGAAAATTTCTGAAATTTGGTTACACAAAGATTACAAACAACACATTTCAAAAAATCAGCCCCGTAGGTACGGGCTCAAAAGTTACAAATTAAATTTTGCTCTGTATACCACCTTGACACCGTAAGGTGATTGACACGTCACGGCATCTGATTCGATATATTTAACAGTCTGTATACCACCTTGACACCGTAAGGTGATTGACACTTATCAGTTTTGATAATTGACCTTATCGAACCTGTATACCACCCTGACACCGTAAGATGATTTAACAAAAACACAGCACATTTTTTGTGCTGTATTTTTTTGACTAAAAGTATTGATTTTAGACAAATTGTGTGGTATAATGATAGCATTAAATGTCGATAATAACAAGAAAACTGATTGAGGAGTTAGTTTATGGAAACTAAAAAAGTCCTTGCAAAATATGATATACGAGGTATTCAGGCATTCGTTTTCCGTACAAACAAGCTGAAAGAAATAAGAGCTGTTCAGAATCTGCCGGAAAAAATCGTATTTGACGCTCTTTTAAATGCCGCCGGAAAATACTTTAATGCTGATATTAAGGGAAACGAACTGAAAAATAACGGCATTCAAGTCCTTGACAAAGCAGGCGGAAATGCTTTTGTTATCTTTGATAATATAGAACTGTACCGCAGTATAAGCCGTTTTATGGCATTTGATATACTAGAAAAAACTTACAGCTTAAAACTCCTCTATACTTTTGTTGAGTGTACCGGAGATTTTTACAGCGATTATACCATGCTCAACGACAAGCTGGGAAAACTTAAATCAGAAATGCCCGAAGTCTGCCATATCGGTGCATTTCCTGTCTGTCGTCAGGACGATGTTACAGGTTTCCCCATAGCAGGCAAAATTAAAGAGCACGGCAAAACTTCCTTTATAACTGAAGAATCCGCACTCAAAAGAACTTATGCTGAAAAAAGTGGTCAGAAAATTGATGACTTCATTCTTGAAAAAGGCGTTGACAGCCATATTGCCGTAATACATATCGACGGAAATAATATGGGCAACAGAATTAACGATATAATCAGGAAAATGTCCTATTACAACGCAGCTGAGGAATTCAGGAAAATAAAAGTCCGTGACAGCTTTGCAGAAGTATGTCGAGAAATGGAAACCGTGACCGAAAGCTTCAGAAATTCAGATAAAAACACAGGCAATAAAAATAATCCTATAATTCATGCAGTAATTCAGGCAGGTGACGATATCACGTATATCACCCGTGCCGATATCGCTTTGTCATTCACAAAAATTTTCCTTGAAAAAGTTTCAGAAAAATATATGTACGGCTCTGACGACAAATACCTTATAAGTGCCTGTGCAGGTATTGCATTCTGCAACAGCCACTTTCCTTTTTCAGACGCTTATGCTCTTGCTGAAAATTGCTGTGCAGCTGCAAAAAGACGTGCAAAAAATAACAAAGCACAGGACGGTTATATCGGAAACTGGATAGATTTTGAAATATGCACTCACATAAAGAATGTAGATTTGCAGCAAAGCCGTGAAAAGTACGGAAAAGTTGACAATACCGAATTGAATTTACGCCCTTACTGTGTAAAACATCCTAAGTATCATAATGCAGATTACGATTTTGAAGAAAAATTTGAAAAATATCTTCGTTTCCTTATCAATCCTCAAAAATCCAATGAATTGTACCTTAACCGCAGCAGGGCAAAGGAACTGAGAAATGCATACTCTGACGGCAGAAATGCAGTGAAAATATTTGAACAGGCGGCAAAATCAAGAGATTACTCTGTGCCGGAATTATATTCAGAAACGGACGGAGTTCAGAAGGCTTCCTTATATGATGCAATAGAAATAATGGATTTGTATACAGACATTTCAACAGCGGAGGCAGTAAAATGAGCTATTTTAAAATTGAACTTCTCAGCGACTTGTGTGCTTCAAATGGCGAAAGTTTTGGTAGTGTTATTGATACTGACATTGCGTTTGATTCTTTCGGACTGCCTGTTATCAAAGGTAAAAGTCTTAAAGGCTGCCTTCGTGAATGTGCAGAGGAATTATACGACCTCGGACTTGCGGACAGTACGTTTATTGACGAAGTATTCGGCGTAAAAGGAAATACCAGTTCAGGCAATCTGATGATTCAGGACGCTCACCCTGCAAATTACAGCGAGCTTATAAAGGACATTTCAGAAAATGCGCTGCTGCATGAAAATGTAATGAACTGCTATACGTATACGAGAGGTCAGACAAGCATCAATGATGACGGCGTTGCAAAAGACGGTTCATTAAGAACTATAAGAGTACTTGGAAAAAATCATACATTTATCTGCGAATATTCCTTAGACGAAAAATACAGAAACAGTTTTTACAAATGTCTTACTCTTCTCAGACATATAGGTCTGAACCGTACAAGAGGTTTAGGTGAGATAAAATGTACTCCTTTAAATGATGCTGATTTTTTAAAGTCTGACAGTCAAAAAAGCAGTAATAATATTTCTGATTATGATTATCTTGAATATACATTTGAAACTATATCTCCTCTTATCAGTTCCGACAGTAATGAAAACACAGACTATATTCCCGGTTCAGCAATGATGGGACTTTGCTTTAACAAAATCGGAAACAACACAATGAAAGACTGGCTTAATGATGAACTTGTCTTTACAAATGCCTATATAAGTGACAATGAAAAGGCGTTTTATCCCAATCCTGCATTTATGGCAAAGCAAAAGGAAGCTGCTTTTAACAGTGAAAACAAAATGCCGGTATATATTTTTGATACTGAAAAATGCAATAATGCCACTCCGCCTGCACTTCCTGTAAAAGGCATGAATATTTCAGCAGATACAGATTTCAGAACTGTTTCTTCAATATCTGTACGTCATGAAATAAACTATCATCACCAGCAGTCGCAGAATAATCCGGGAATAATTGACGGAGAAAATTTCTATCAGCTTTCTTCGATATCCTCAGGACAAAAATTCAGAGGAAAAATATACGGCAGCAAACAGCAGCTTTCTGAAATAAAAAAAGCTTTTTCTGAAACTGAATATGTCAATATCGGCTATTACAGGTCTGGAGGATATGGAAAATGCAGACTGGAAATAATCGAAAAATGTGATACACAACAGACTATCTCGGACTGCCTTGCCGTATGGCTCCACTCATCTGTTGTTATGTATGACGATAACGGTATGCCTTGTGCGAAACCGGAAGTATTCGTAAAATACTTCAATAGTCTCCTTCGTCACAGCAAAACAGACGCTCACATCACCGGCATAACACATAAGTATCTGAAGTATGCAAATGCCGGAGGATATAATGTTACATGGGGAATGAACAAAAGTGTTTTTCAGACTTATGCAGGCGGAACAGTTTTTGTACTGAAGCTTTCAGAAAAAATTGATCTTAACCTGTTAAAACACAAAATGCTCGGCGAAAGAACTTCGGAGGGTTACGGAGAATTTCAGATTTTTGATTATAATGACATTATAAAAAATGAAAATCCAGTAGTTTCAAAAGTGTCATTTATACCGTCTGTTCAGCAAGTTTATGAATACAGTAACGAATACAGCTGGAAACTGCCGTCTGACATAATTGGACAAAATAAAAAAATAACTGAAGTACAGCTTATTGCAATTGAAAAAGCAAGTGACAAGCAATTCAAAATCAATCCTGCACAGGTCGGAAGACTTCTTCTCATGCTTAAAGAAAGCAATAGTTACAGCGATTTTCTGAAAAGCATTGATAATATCAAAGATAATAATCGTAAGGAAGCGGCTAAAAAGATCGTTCAGCTGCCTGATGGTGTAAATGATGATATGTACAAGGAATATTTCAGGCTATTGCTTACACTAAAAAAATATGATCTCAGAAAGGAAGAAAAAGCTGATGCAAAATAATCGAATTAAAATAAAAAGCAGACAGTTTTATGAAGTTCCTCTGGTTCTTTCCTCTCCTTTAAGTATTTCATCAGGAACTGTTAACAGCACCGACCATGATGTAATGAGATCACCTGACGGAACGCCTTTTATTCCCGGTTCATCTGTTGCCGGTGCATTCAGAGATTACATAACAGGGAATGTCAGAATTTCTGCCGCCGAAAAACTGTTTGGGTACACCCGCGGCGAAACTGACAGTTCAATGAGCAGAATATTTATTTCAGATATTTCATTTGAAAATGCTGTCGTTTCTGTTCGTGACGGTATTGAACTCAGCGAATACAAAGTTACTCAGAACAACGCCAAATATGATTACGAAATTATTGAAACAGGTGCAGAGGGCGTTTTAAAAATTGAAGTTGTTCTTTATGATTCGGACAGTGAACTGGATATCGATTCTGTCAATGATATTGTAAAGTGCTTTATTTCATCTGTTCACAACGGCTTTATACGTTTCGGCTTTAAAAAGAACCGAGGACTTGGTCAGTTTCATCTGAAAAATGTAGACAATACTCTTTATTACAGATACAAGGAATTTGATTTTTCCTGCGGCTGTGCTGATGAGTATCTGCATTTTCTGACAGAACCAGAATATGAAACTGTAACATTTCAGCCGGAACAATATGCTGAGAACGAAAATCAGATTATGTTCAATATTACTTTAAAGCTTTCAGGCGGAATAAGCATCAGAACATATTCAGCCAAACCGGAAGAACCTGATTTTGCCCATATAACCACTCATGACGGAACAGCTGTTATACCTGGTTCAAGCTGGAACGGTGCAATAAGGGCAAGAGCATTTGACATTCTCAAATATGACCTTGATTGCCGTAAGCTGGTTAAAGAACTTGAAAAGATATGGGGAATTGCTGACAATCAGTTTATTGCTTCACAGATAATTTTCTCTGAAAGCAGGATAAAAAATAATACCTGCATGCTTCAGATGACACGAAACAAAATCAACCGTTTTGACTCTTCAACTGTTGATTCAGCATTATACACAGAACAAACCTGTATAGGCGGTGAAACAAATCTTGAAATTATTATAAAAAACAAACAGGAAAATTTATGGGTGGCTGGTCTGATACTCCTTGTTATCCGTGATATTGAGAATGGTCTGCTTGCAGTCGGTGGTCAGACAGCTGTCGGAAGAGGGATATTCTGCGGTAATTCAGATATAAATTATAAGGAATATACGGATGCACTTAAAGAAAAAATGAACGAGGTGAAATGCTCGTGAATATCAGCAGTTTAAAAAAAATTTCAATGGCATGCAAAAATGGTTATGTTCTGGCTGTTTACCGTACTGGTGTTGAATTCGGTGAATGGAATGGTGAATTCCCGTGGTCAGGTCACGAAAATGATGAACTGCCTGAACTTCATATTTTCAATGAAAATTCTGAATACCGTGCAGTTTATTCATACGCTGAAAAAGCTTACATTGAAAAAATTCTGGATAATGATTTGTCCGGAAACTTTACAGACGACAAAATGCTTTTACTTGGCGAAGAATTTGTTTCTTCGGGTGCAGGCAGTCTGACAGTAAAGGAAAAAGGAAGAAAAGTAACTTTTCATCTGAACAAAGACAAGTGCGATTTTGATAAAGGAATTTATCTTAATGTGCGCAATTATTATGAGTATGATGAAAATGATCTGATATATCTGTCCGGATATCGTCTTACAGGAATCTCAGTCGGGGAGGAAGAATAAAATGATTGACACAAAAAAGTCTGAGTACAAAGACTATCATGAAAAAAAAACAGATGTAACTTTTCTGAATCCTTATAACTTTATTCCTCTTCCTCACAAAATAAAAAGAACTGCCTCTGTTGAAAAAGGCAGTCTTACAGGCGTAATTGAATGCACACTTGTACCCATAACAGATTTTTTTATTCCTAATACAAGTGCTGAATGTACCGCAAACAGTCCTCACGGAAATACTGTACGGGATTTTTTTTCATATAATCAATTAGTCAGCGGTTATAATATCTCAGAACATGACGGTCCTGAAAAGCCTGTTATTCCCGGAAGCGAACTGCGTGGAATGATAAGAAGTATGTATGAGGCGTTTACCAATTCCTGCTTGTCGTGCATGGATACTGACAAACCACTTTCTTCACGTTCATCTGACGCTAAACAACCCGGATTACTTGAATATATTAACGGGAAATGGGTTATTTTTCAAGCTGGGAAGCACAAAGTCAGTCATGACTTATTCAAAAAGCATACAGACAGCAGTAAAACAAATTATATTGAATATCATGGCAAAAAATATTATAATGGTGACAAGGTGAATTTTAATTCCCATATACATGAATCTTATAATCAGAAAATTAAAAAAACAATCAAATCGAGTATTGCAGATGATATTTCCGACTATGGCAGAAAAAGCGGTTATCTTGTAATAGGCGGTGAAATAGGAAACAAGAAAAATGAATTCATTTTTGTAAAAGAAAAGAAAACGGATATTTCTGACATAGTGATTTCAAACGCAATAAATGGCTACAACAGTTCACTTAAAGACTTTTATCAGAACGAAAAGGTAAACCGTTCAGGAAAATCACTGCATACTGGAAAGGAAATCACTCCTGCTGCCGGGGCTGTATATCCGGTATGGTATGAACAAATCGGCGATAAGTTATATCTTTCTCCGGCATGCATCGGACGCAATGTTTATAACAATACTCTGGACAGCCTTGCCGGCAAACACAAATGCTGCGAATCAAAAGAAGATATATGCGAGGCGTGTGCATTGTTCGGACTGCTTGGTGAAACGTCAGGCAGACTGCGTTTCTCTGACGCTGTTTTTTCATCAGAGGACGCTCCTCTGTATCAGGAAGTTGTAACCTTAAAAGAACTTTCATCCCCAAAGATTACAAGTATGGAAATGTATACTCACAGCAGAATAAGCCCGGAGTTCTGGACTTATGATTACTACAAAGAAAACAAGCGTAAGATATATTTTAAAAACGATGAGCTTGAATTAAACGGACGAAAGTTCTATTATCATCACCCTGAATGCAAAGGCAAAAATTACTATAAATATGTATGTCAGCAGAGCAATGAGCAAAATAATGATTATGAAAGACTTGTGACTGTTCGTCCATTAAAAGGAGATGAAAAAAACACATTCAGATTCAGAGTGTTTTTTGAACATATTACAGAGACTGAACTTGAAAAGCTTTTATGCGTAATCTCCCTCTGGGGCAACGATTCAGAGCATTATTATAAGCTTGGAATGGGAAAGCCTATTGGACTTGGAAGTGTTAAAGTCAGAGTAAATGATGTTAAGCTGAGAAGTATTTGCCCTGACTATGATAAAATATATGATTTCAGTTCAACAAAAAAATATGAGGAATATTATTCTGGTTGTAACGATGAAACAATAAAGAAGTTATTTGAAACAGATAACGCTGTTTTTGATCAACTCAAAAATATGACCGATTTCAGATACGCCGAAAAGCTGAAAAGCCATGGAAAAATCAACGATTGTATATCATCAGTACACTACCCCACTGCTTTTGATGGACCCGAGGGCTTTAAATGGTTCACAAACAATCGTAAAATCGGCGGCAAGTATGAACAGGTCCTTGGCACAGACGGTGTTTTGAAGAAAAATTCTGCTCCTAAAAAGAAAAACTTTAAAAAACGGTAACTACAAAACCGCCCATTCCCTGGGTCGTTTTTCCGCCGACTCCTGAATAAACAGAATACTGAAATATTTGTTTCAGCAAATCAGACTGTTCTCTTTTTTCAGGCAATTTAACTGAGTAACTGCCGCACATTCCGTAATATTTATATCCTGTGATGTAATGAACACAGCTTTCAAGACTGTAATTTATTATTCTGCATTCATTCCATGCCTTAATAAATTCTTCATTGCTGACAGAAAGATTTTCAAAGCAGTTCAGCTTGCATATTGCCGAATAAAAATATTTTTCGGGAGTCGGAGGGTTTTGATATCTTCCGGCCGAGCGAACTGTTGCAGGTGTTAAGAATTTAAGTCTCAGTTTATCGCCGTTGATACTTTCCGCAAGATCTTCAGATTGTATCGGATGACTTTCAGAAACATTGGTCTGAACTATCTTTGAGCCGCCGTAAATTTTTATTTTCTTAAGTGATGCAAGCTTGTCAATCAGTATTCCGGCTTCATCATTGAGAGATGATATCCTGAGCAGCAGCTCTCCCGGCTGTGTCGGGACGCAGTACAGCGAAAACGGGTGATACAGTGAACTATGCATTTTATCTGCTATATCCTTACTTATATTGTGCATAAGCGCACCGTGAATTTTTACTGATGGGTCAGACTGTAGACTGGAAAAGTCTTCGTACTGGTATAATATATCGGCATATCTTAACATTGATGCTTTCCTCCGGAGAATATTTTATAAAATTATACCATAAATCATTTTTTATGTAAAGTTTTGAAAGGAATTTTAAATGAATAATAACGGGAAAAAAATATGTTTCTTTTTTACTCCTCCAACAATTAATGAATATTCTTATACCAGAGGTAATGGGAAAAATGATGAAAAAATTAAAGAAACAGATAAAAAATACTATTTCGGAAACACTGACCAGGAAGAAGTTGGCAGCGGATTTGTTCATTATACAACTGCTGTTGCCTGTGCTGCAAATAAAAAATATGGTATAACACATTATCTTGGTGCATATGATAAAAAAGAAGTTATATCAGACATTGAAAATGATTTGAAAGATAAAAGTCATGCAGAGAATATCTGCTGGGCAGAATATAATGAAAATATGAACTCCGATGAGATACTCAAAAGCATATTCTCAAATATTGATCTCTCGGACTGCAGTGAAATCATTATTGCAATTAACAGCGGTATCAGAAACAATGTAATGTTCTTTTCCGTTATCTCACAGATCATGAGTTACAGAGGTATTAACATCAGACTCCTTTATGTAAAACCAAAGTCAAATGACAACAACGAACATATTATTGATGTAACTGAACAGAACAAATACTTCGATGTTCTCAGAGCTGTTGAACTTTTCACTGAAACCGGTAATCCAAAAAAACTGAAAGAACAATATAAAGATGAAAAAGAACTTGATGCACTGTTTGACTACATGGACAGGTTTTACAAAAGTATTCAGGTGTGCAGACCGGTAAATAACAGTGAAAACAGCAACATAAGCGTTCTGGACATATACGATAATATGATAAAAGAAATCGACAGGCTGATACAGAACAGCGAAAATGCTGATATTCCGGTTATAATGCAGTTCCTTTTGCCTGAAATAAAGAAACGTTTTGCTCCTGACGATAACAAGGATTCTTTCCTGCAAATCTTTGAATGGTGCCAGAACAACGGCATGATAACCATTGCGTTCTTTATCCTTGACGCTGAAATAACAAGGTATATTCAGAATAAAAAGCTGCTTGATGTTAATTATCCGAAATCCAGGCAAAAGTTCCCTTCCCCATACAACAATTGGTCTAACGATTATTCAGGAAAGGGTTCAGCAAGCGATTTGTCGATTTTAATACAGTATAGTATAAGATATATGAGCTTTAACATTAAGCGTAATATAAATGAAAGCAAAAAAAGCGTCCTTAATAAATTCGGAATCAAATTTTCTGATGAGGCACTTACAATTATAATGATTCACGAGTTGATTCGCCGTACAAGAAACAGCATGGCTCACTCAGATTTGTTCACTGGTATTCTCGGAACTGACGATTACTGCGCACTTACAACTCTTACGAACAAATATCGCAATGAGATAAAAACCGTTAATCTTTATCCTGAAAATAAATCTGATATAATCAAAGTATCCAAAAACGGAGAAACTATTAATTCAGTATTAATAAAAAAAGGCACGGAAATTACTATTACTCAGGAAAATGCCTATGAAAAGTATGAAAGTCTGCTTAAATGCATACTTAATGACCTGAAAAAAGCTGCAAACCAGAAAAGGGATAACACTTAATGAAAATATATACCCAAGGCTATACCCATGCCGGAAAATTCCATGCTGATGATGTTTTTTCAACGGCACTGCTTAAACTATTAAATCCGGATTTCAAAGTCAGACGTGTCAACAAGCTGCCGGAAAATCCGGACGGAATCGTTTACGATATAGGCGGCGGGAAATTTGACCACCACCAGACCGATTCTCCGGTAAGAGATAACGGTATTCCCTATGCGGCTTTTGGTCTTTTATGGAAAGAGTACGGCGCATACATCATGGAAAGTGAAGAAAGCGCTTTACAGTTTGACCAGAAGTTCGTTTCTGCAATAGATTATGCAGATAATACTGGTGAATACGATTCACTTTCAGCTGCTGTTTCGTCTTTTGTTCCGCCATGGAACAGCAGTGAAAGTATTGACAGTGCATTTGAAAAAGCTGTTGATTTCGCTTTCAATATCCTTGACCGGCTTATTCAGAAAAGCAAGGCTGCCAGGCTTGCCGATGAACTTGTAATGAACGCTTACAAGGATAGTGTTAATAATATTGTGATACTGAATCAGTATATGCCGTGGGAAAAGGTTCTTACCGATACTGACGCTGTTTTTGTTATATACCCCTCGCTGAGGGGCGGTTATAATATCCAGGGTGTTCCTGTTGAACACGGCAGCAATATTGTAAAAAAACCTTTTCCTCCTGAATGGTGCGGCAGAGAGGACAGCGAAATTGTTCTGGCAAGCGGTATAGACGGTCTGAGGTTCTGCCACAAAAACGGTTTCCTCGCCTCGGCTGAAACTCTTGATTCAGCAATAAAAGCTGCTGAATTTGCAATTAATCTATAAAACTTAATATAAAAAATCAACCCGAAATCATTGCGATTTCGGGTTATTTTTGTTGTCACAATCACCTTACGGTGTCAGGGTGGTATACAGGGGCATCATTAAGGATATGGAAATTGAACTCGGTGTCAATCACCTTACGGTGTCAGGGTGGTATACAGAGCTGAAATTGATACAAATGTAGGACTAATCTAGTGTCGATCACCTTACGGTGTCAGGGTGGTATACAGCAACAATTCTAAAACAATGAAATTAAGAAATTCGTGTCGATCACCTTATGGTGTCAGGGTGGTATACAGTTAGTCCGATTTGAATCTAGCAGGACTTAATGTGTCAATCACCTTGCGGTGTCAGGGTAGTGTACAGAAAATGGGAAGATGGCATGAACATCCGATGAGTGTGTCAATCACCTTACGGTGTCAGGGTGGTATACAGAGCAAAACATACTTTTTAGATTTCTTTATTGCTTTATACCATGAAATTATTTTATCATATTTTTCTGCCATTGTCAATACTTTTATGCACTTTTTGTCGTGAGTTTCTGCGCCTTTTGTATTATAATTAGATTGTAATCACGAGGAGGTGGGTTTATGAGACTTTCAACTGCTCTTAAGGTTGCGGCTTTGGTTGCAAGGGTTTTTGGCAAGTGATGTTTTTCTTCACTTTTTGTCGTGAGTTTTTTCCGCTTATGCTTTATAATATGATTATCACATGGAGGTGATTGTTATGAGTATGAGTATTACTTCTGTTACCAGGCGTTATCATCATCTTTGATTTTCTTCACTTTTTGTCGTGAGTTTTTCCACGTTATCCGTTATAATTATGTTATCACAAGGGGGTGATTCCATGAACATTTTCGGTGCTCTTAGTATCGCCAGTGCGGTT
>CAMCMW010000015.1 GCA_945876155.1 uncultured Ruminococcus sp.
CGCCGCCTGACGGCGGTTCATTTAAATCGCTGCGCTCTTAAATGAAAAAAGCCGCCGTGGAAAAATCGGGTTTTTCTAGGATTGATTGCACTGTGAGTTAACGTGTTTTTTTATAAAAAGCGGCGGTTTTAGAGAGTTTCGCCCTCTGCGGAGGGCGACAAGGGGGCTTTGCCCCCGTTGACCCCCACCGCCTTTGAAAAGGCTGGCGAAACTTTTATCTCGCCGTTCGGCAGGCGTAGTTGACTTGTTGGACAAACTGAAAAGGACGGCATAACACCGTCCTTCATAATTTATCAGAATGCAGTTTTTTCCTCAAGGAACTCAACAAGCTTGTCTATGCTTATACGTTCCTGTTCCATTGTATCTCTGTCACGGACTGTCACACAGCCGTCCTTTTCAAGAGTGTCAAAGTCGTATGTGATGCAGAAAGGAGTACCGATCTCGTCCTGACGGCGGTATCTCTTGCCGATAGTACCTGCCTCGTCAAATGTGACCATAAACTTCTTTGAGAGCATTTCAAATACTTCCTCAGCCTTTGGAGTAAGTTTCTTGACAAGCGGAAGTACTGCTGCCTTGTACGGTGCAAGTGCCGGGTGCAGGTGCATAACTGTTCTTACATCCTTTTTCTCGTTGCCGTTTTTGTCAACGGAAGTAAGCTCTTCCTCGTCATAAGCCTCTGTAACAATTGAGAGGAACAGTCTTTCAACACCCAGTGACGGCTCGATTACATACGGTATGTACTTTTCACCTGTTTCAGGGTCGAAGTATTCAAGTGACTTTCCGCTGGTCTTGATGTGCTGGGTCAGGTCGTAGTCAGTTCTGTCCGCAACGCCCCAGAGCTCGCCCCAGCCGAACGGGAAGAGGTACTCGAAGTCGGTAGTAGCCTTTGAATAGAAGCAAAGTTCTTCCGGTGAATGGTCTCTCAGACGGATATTTTCCTCTTTGAGTCCCAGACTGAGCAGGAAGTCACGGCAGAATCCTCTCCAGTAGGAGAACCATTCAAGGTCAGTACCCGGCTTGCAGAAAAATTCCAGTTCCATCTGCTCGAATTCACGGACACGGAAAATGAAGTTGCCCGGTGTTATCTCGTTTCTGAATGACTTGCCTATCTGTGCAACACCGAAAGGCACTTTCTTTCTTGTAGTACGCTGAATATTTGCAAAGTTTACGAAAATACCCTGTGCAGTTTCCGGACGGAGATAAAGCTCAGACTTTGTATCCTCTGTTACACCCTGGAATGTCTTGAACATAAGGTTGAACTGACGGATATCAGTAAAATTGGACTTTCCGCAGTTCGGACAGCATATCTCATGTTCACGGATATAGTCCATCATCTGTTCGTTTGACCAGCCTGAAACGTTTGTACCGTCGAAATCCTCAATAAGGTTGTCTGCTCTGTGACGTGTCTTGCACTCCTTGCAGTCCATAAGAGGGTCGGAGAAACCGCCGATGTGACCGGACGCAACCCAGGTCTGGGGGTTCATAAGTATAGCGCTGTCCAGTCCTACATTGTATTTATTCTCCTGGACGAATTTTTTCATCCATGCTTTCTTGATATTGTTTTTCAGCTCAACACCGAGAGGGCCGTAATCCCATGTATTGGCAAGACCGCCGTAGATTTCAGAACCTGGATAAACATATCCCTTTGACTTGCAAAGGTCAACGATTTTGTCCATTGATTTTTCAGTATTGGGTATCATTTTTCATCTTTCCTTTCACTAACTATAATAATTCTATTATATTTTACTCTAAAACAGAAAAAAAGTCAAGGAAATCGGATATATTCTCAGCAATCATTTTTTGTGGTATTATGAATTTTATTGTAGGGGAGGTTGCCCTCGACGTCCCAGTCTGTGACCAGACAGGACAAATCGTTGTAAATTTTACAGTATATGTTTATTTTTGGCACGACCGGCAGCCATACAGAAAATCGGTGGGGCAAAAATATACGATTAAATTATCAATGAAATGTCCTGTCTGGTCACAGACTTTTTGAATAGTATAATAAAATCTGCGCAAAATAAACAAAAGAAAATCTGAAAGGACTGTTTACATTTGAATATTGTATTCATACGTGCGCTGATATTATACATTATAGTAATTTTTTCCGTAAGGCTCATGGGAAAAAGGCAGATAGGAGAACTCCAGCCCTCGGAACTGGTTATAACTATCCTTGTTTCCAACATAGCAACACTCCCCCTTGAAGACCTGAATATACCCCTTGTCATGGGAATACTGCCTATTCTCTCCCTTGTATGCTTTGAGGTCATAATGTCGTGGCTGTCGCTGAAATCAAAAAGACTGCGCCATGCTGTTTCGGGAAGTCCGAAGGTGATTATACGTGACGGCGTTCTCGACCAGAAAGTTATGGAGGATCTGCGATTTTCCGTCGACGACCTTATGACTGCTTTACGAGGAAACAGTATATTTGACATTGCGGACGTTCAGTTTGCAATAGTGGAGACTAACGGCAGTGTGTCGGTATATGAAAAGTATGCCCAGAGAAACGTCAAAAACACCGACCTCAATCTCACCGGAACATCAATGGATCCTCCGGTAATAATCGTTTCCGACGGCAAGCTTATCACCCAGGGTCTTAACGAAACCGGACTGAAAAAGCAGTGGGTATACGACCTGATAGAGCGAAAGCATATTGAGATTTCAGATATTTTTCTGCTTACTGCTGACAAAAACGGCACATACAATCTGATAAAAAGGAGCAGCGGAAAATGATAAGAATAAAAATAAGCTTTGGTATCATAATTTCAATTATTGTTCTGGGCGTTACCGGATTTTTTGTACTGCGTCACGAAACCAACGAAATAATAGGACTGATTGACGAAACCAGGTCATATTCCGACTCTGACAATACCCAAGAGGCGTTGAAGTCCGCTGACAAGCTGCTGAAAAAATGGGACAAGTACCACACCTACGCAAGTATTTTTATAAACAATGACAAGATAAGTGACGTACAGGAATCAATTTCACGTATAAAAGCACTGATTGAAAAGGACAACGACGAGCTGAATGCGGAATACGATTCGGCGAAGTCTGCACTTGAATGGATAGTTGAAAGTGAGATTCCCAGGTGGACTAATATTCTTTAAACGAAACGGGATACCCTTTTGCAGGATATCCCGTAAATTTCTTATTTCTGATAAAACTCATCAGTTTTCTTCTTTTTCCTGATAATGACTGCAACAGCCACTGTTATTCCTATAACAATTATTCCCACTGAAACCCATATTGCAATAATATAAGGCAGATCCTTGTTTTCGTCAAGGTATTCTATGGAAATCCTGTTGCTTTTTGCATAGACCTTAGCGGCTGTGTCAAAATTCGCCTTGATTTTAAAGCCGTCCAGCTTGTGGAACTCGCCCTCCTCATCATCGGTAAAGCCAAGAGCATATTCGCCTATGGTTTCCACTGTATCGGGTACAGTTACAGTTTTCAGCGATGTACACTCAAGAAAAGCATAGTCGCCGATAGAGGTTACAGACGCTGGTATATCAATGTTTGTAAGAGATGAACAGTCGCAGAAAAGACTTCCGTCAATCTCGGTCAGACTGTTGGAAAGAGTGATGCTGCGAAGTGCGGTACAGTTTGAGAAAGCCGCCTCGCCGATTGCCGTAACGCTGTCGGTCATTGTTATTGTTTCAAGGTACGGATTGTCGAAAAACGCTCCCGACGGTATGTACAGAACTGAATCCGGAACTGCATATTCCGTCAGATTTTTTCCCATGGGAAATATTTCAAGTATCGTTTCGTCTTTGGAGTACAAAACACCGTCTATTGCCTTAAAATACCCGCTTTCTTCCGAAACTTCAAAGTTTTCAAGATCCTCACAGCCCAGGAAAGAAAGAGAACCTACAGATTCAAGGGTAGACGGTATTGAAACAGTCTTTACCCCACGGCAGTAGTAATAGGACATTGCCCCCAGTGTTTCAAGACCTTCCCAGAGTTCCAGTGATTCACCCAGAGTGGAAAACGCAAAGGCGTAGTCACCAACAGCTGTAACCGTTGACGGCATTGTGACAGAACTCAGATTGTCACAGTAGCTGAAGGCGTATGAACCGACAGTTGTTACCGTTTCCGGTATCTCCACTTCCTTCAGACTGGTACACTGTGCAAAGCACTGAGCCGGAATTTCTGTTATACCGTCAGGGAGCTTAACCGTTTCAAGCTTTTCACAGCCGAGGAATGCACCCTCTCCGATATAGCCTACACCGTCAGCAATGTTAGCAGAACGCAGCTTTGTACAGCCGGCAAAGGCATTGTCGTAAATTCCCAGTATCTTGTAACCGTCAATCTCCTCGCCGATGTTTACAGCGGTGGTATTGCTGTTGCAGGCAGTTATATATACGCCGCCTTTGGCTTTGTTGTATGTGAGTACATTGTCTGTAAAGGTTTCACCCTCATAAAGTTCGGGAGTGGCTGTCTGAGTGGTTTGGGATTCTTCTTCATCAGCATACACCAGCGGCATGGAGTATGCAAATACAGCTGCTGCCGCTAAGATAGTACACAAAATTTTTTTCGGGGCAATTTTCATTCTTCGTCCTCCGTATCGTCGTATTCGTCTTCCCCGTCCTCATTATCTTTATTTTTTCCATGGTTTACAAGAATTACCGCAACAATAATTATAACTGCCCCGGCTGCAACACAGATTCCGGCAATAACCCCCGGCGCAAGTCCCTTTTCCTCTGAACTGTTTTTCTCAGTTATATTGCTGTCGTCCTCCTCCGGTTCGTCCAGTGATACAAATGTAATTGCATTTTCATTACAGTAAGTCTGTGCATAACTGCCTGTGTATCCCATTACCACAAAGTTTTCGTCGGCAACTATCTGGTCGTCGTCATCAGTATAAAAGCCGAATGCACTGTAATCTATAGTGGTGACAGTACCCGGAATGGTAACAGACTTCATGCCTGTGGAACAGAATGCAGCCTGACCTATTTCAGAAAGGGTAAGGGGAAAATCAATGGTTTCCAGCGACTCGCATTTATAGAAGGACGCATTTCCTATCTTCTGGAGATTTTCAGGCAGCGTCACGTCTTTAAGGGCTGTACAGCCGGAAAACATAAAATTGCTAAGTGCAGTAAGATTCTCCGGCAGAACTATTGATTCAAGTGACGTACATTCCGCAAACGCAAAATTTCCAACAAATTCAACACTCTCCGGAAATGTTATTTCTTTAAGGTTGGAACACATTGCAAATGTACTTGAATTTATTGCCACAATACCGTCGGCAACTGTATATTTTTCGGGATTTTTTCCTGTAGGGTACGCCATGATTGCAAGACCGTCCCTGCCTACTATTGCACCGTCGCTGTCGGTGGTGTAAATCTCGTTTTTGTCATTTACCTTAAATTCCATAAGGGAGGTACAGCCGTAAAACGGGAAAAATCCAAAATCCGCAAGATTTTCGGAAATAGTCACCTGGGTTATCTTATCATTCAGATAGAACGTGTAGTCCCCCAGTCCTTTTACGGTATAGCCGTCTATCTCCTCCGGAATTTCAACTTCTGTATCACTTCCGGTATATTCCTCCAGAAATGCAACTTCGTTTCCGTCGTCATAGGTCTGGAGGGAATATTTATAGTCACCGCTTGTTATATAGCTGTCTTCTTCTGCGGCGGATTCCTCGTCAAGGGGTTCGTCATACAAATCCACGTCTTCGGCATAAGCCGTCAGCGCAAGGCATGATACCGCAGCAGAAACCGCTAAAATCAGCGCTGTAATTCTTTTTTTCAACTTCATAATGTACTCCGTTATTTTCAGCAGAATGTTTTTATTCAACCGTTACTGACTTAGCAAGGTTTCTCGGTTTGTCAACGTCATTGCCTTTGAGTACTGACGTATAGTAAGCAATAAGCTGCAAAGGAACAACGGCAACCATAGGCATGATAATATCGTCGATATCCGGCAGACCGAATTTGTAGTCTGCAACGTCCTTTTCCGGAGTGTATCCGTCACGGCAAACCATTATAACCTTAGCACCCCTTGCCTTGACTTCCTTGATGTTGCTTACAGTCTTTTCAAACAGTGCCTTCTGTGTTGCAACTGCAATAACAGGCATACCGTCCGAAATAAGGGAGATTGTACCGTGTTTAAGCTCTCCTGCGGCATAGGACTCGGAATGGATATAGGATATCTCTTTAAGCTTTAAAGAACCTTCCATGCTCAGCGCATAGTCCAAACCTCTTCCTATGTAGAGCAGACTGTCAGCCGTGATAAGGGAGGAGGCAATGTACTGTGTGTCCTCCTTGTTTTTGAGTATTTCTTCAATGTAATCCGGGGTCTGCTGCAAAAGTGAAGTAAGTCTGCGGCACTCTGTTTCGTCAATAGCGTCAACAGCCAGTGCAAGCTCAAATGCCAGCAGGTACATAACAGCAATCTGCACCATGTACGCCTTTGTGGACGCAACTGCGATTTCCGGTCCGGCATGGGTATAGATAAGCATATCCGCCTCTCTTGCAATAGAACTGCCCTTTGCGTTTACGATAGCAAGAGTCTGTGCGCCCAGCTCTTTTGCAAGCCTCATAGCCGCAAGACTGTCAGCTGTTTCGCCGGACTGTGAAATTACAATTACTAAATCCCTGTTTGTAACCAGCGGTTCACGGTATCTGAATTCTGAGGCAATGTCAACTATTACCGGAACTCTTGCAAGCTTTTCAATGACGTATTTTCCCACAAGTCCGGCGTGCATTGCAGTACCGCAGGCAACAACATATATCTGATTGAACTCTCTGAGTTTTTCAGGAGTGATTCCACATTCTTCAAGGTTCGGCAGACCGTCTGTGATTCTCGGGGAAATGGTTGTTTTTATAGCAGTCGGCTGTTCGTGAATCTCTTTGAGCATGAAGTGTTCGTATCCGCCTTTTTCTGCGGCGTCCATGTCCCAGTCGGCAGTTTTAAGCTCTTTCTGAATTTCCTTTTTATGCTTGTCGTAGAACTTTACGCCGTCCTTGTCAAGTCTTGCGATTTCGTCATGTTCAAGCAGGTAGTAGTCCTTGGTGTACTTTAAAATTGCCGGAACGTCCGACGCAATAAAGCTTTCGTTTTCGCCCACGCCTACGATAAGCGGACTTTCTCTCCTGACCGCATAAACCACGTCCTTAAAATCGGAAAAGACTATTCCCAGCGCAAAGGAGCCTTCAACCTCGCTCATAACCTTAACAATAGTGTCAAGAGGATTACCGTCGTAGTAATAGTCCAGGAGCTGTGCCACAACTTCTGTATCAGTTTCACTCTGGAATTCACGTCCCTGAGCCACAAGGAAGTCTTTGAGAGTTTTGTAGTTTTCGATAATGCCGTTGTGGACTATTGTTACTCTCTTTCCGCTGTGGGGGTGGGAGTTGATGTCGGAAGGTTCACCGTGGGTAGCCCAGCGGGTGTGACCGATTCCTGCGTGACCGGACGGCTTGTATGTAGTTTCCATTTTTTCTTCAAGGTCTTTGAGTCTGCCCTTGGACTTTGCAACCTTTATTTCTCCGTTGTCAAAAACCGCTATTCCGGCAGAGTCATAACCTCTGTATTCAAGTTTTGAAAGTGCATTCATAAGAACGTCGGTACATTCTCTAGGACCGACATAGCCAACTATTCCGCACATATTATCATGTGATTTGCAGTGAAAGCAAATCTACTCCTTTCATTTGTTTCGTTCAATTTGTATCATACCATAAGGCAGTGATTTTTTTATTATATCACAAAATCGAAGATTTTTGATATAATCGCCCGATATGCAGGGAGCAAATCTCTGATTTGCGTATCTGCAAGGGCTTTAAAATAAATATAATAAATGCTGCGCATTTTATTATATCATACAATCGCTTAAAATGCAACAGATTTAGTTTCTGGTATGTGGAAGATATGTGAAAAACTGCTAAAAGATTATTGAGTGAAAGCCATAAACAGGCTGTACTGACCGTTTTCAAAGCTAAAGAGAGAAAAGAAAAAGGCTGCCCCACCGTATGAAACAGTGTAACAGCCTGGAATTTTATCAGTCAACCGGACTGAACATATCCTTTCCTACTCCGCATACCGGGCAAACCCAGTCGTCCGGAATGTCCTCAAAAGCTGTGCCGGGAGCGATACCTGAATCCGGGTCGCCAACCTCCGGGTCGTAAATATATCCGCATGGATCACACTGATATTTCTGCATAATTAAATCTCTCCTTATAATTATTTCCGGATTGTCCGGATAAATTTTATACTCTTATGATATCACTGTATTATGTTTATGTCAAGACAAAACAGATATTACAAAATAAATATAAAAAATACTTCATATAAAATTGACATTTCATGCTTGAATATGCTATAATAAATTGCGTACGACTTATTATTTATTAACCTGTACATATTAATAACGGTAACAGATTCTTACAAAAAGGAGTTAAACTTTTATGAGTAATACAAACAGCTATGAAAGTCCTTTCTGCACACGCTATGCCAGCGAGGAAATGCAGTATATCTTTTCAGCCGACAAGAAATTCTCTACATGGCGCAGACTCTGGGTCGCACTTGCAAGAGCTGAAATGAAACTTGGTCTTCCGGTCACACAGGAACAGGTGGACGAGCTTGAGGCAAACATTGACAATATCGACTACGAGTATGCCGAAAAAGAGGAAAGAATAGTCCGCCATGACGTTATGGCACACGTTCACACCTACGGCAAGGCTTGTCCTAAAGCGGACGGCATTATCCATCTTGGCGCAACATCGTGCTATGTGGGTGACAATACCGACGTTATTATTATGCGTGACGCACTTAAAGTTATCCGCAGAAAGCTTATAAATGTTATTGCCAATCTTTCTGATTTTGCAATGAAGTACAAGGATATGCCCTGTCTTGCCTATACTCACCTCCAGCCGGCACAGCTTACAACAGTGGGCAAGAGAGCAACTCTCTGGACTAACGAACTGCTTATGGACTTAACTGAAATCGAACGCAGAATCTCAGACCTGAAACTGCTGGGTTCAAAGGGTACTACCGGTACACAGGCGTCATTTATGGAGCTTTTCGAGGGCGATACAGACAAGATAAAGCAGCTTGAAAAGATGATTGCTGAGGAAATGGGATTTGACAGCGTTGTACCGGTTTCCGGTCAGACCTATTCAAGAAAGGTTGACAGCTTTGTGGTAAATTCCCTTGCAGGTATTGCACAGTCATGCAGCAAGTTCTCAAACGATATGAGAATACTCCAGTCCTTCAAGGAAATGGAAGAACCTTTTGAAAAGACTCAGATTGGTTCTTCAGCTATGGCATACAAGAGAAATCCTATGAGAAGCGAGAGAATCACTTCCCTTTCAAGATACCTTATGATAGACTGCCTCAATCCGGCATTCACAGCAGGTACACAGTGGTTTGAGAGAACTCTTGACGACTCCGCTAACAAGAGAATTTCCGTTGCCGAGGCATTCCTTGCAGCAGACGCAATACTGAATATTATGATAAACGTTACAAGCGGTATGGTGGTTTATCCTAAGATTGTACGCAGAAGAGTTATGGCTGAACTGCCTTTCATGGCTACTGAAAACATTATGATGAACGCAGTCAAAAAGGGCGGAAACAGACAGGAACTGCACGAAAAGATAAGACAGTACTCAATGGAGGCTGGCAAAAAGGTCAAGGAAGAAGGTCTGGACAACGACCTGTGCGACAGAATCCTTGCTGACCCTATGTTCATGATTACAAAGGAAGAAATGGACGATATCATGAAACCTGAAAACTTCACTGGAAGAAGCGCTCAGCAGGTTGAGGAATTTGTCAGTGAATGTGTAAAGCCGATACTTGACGCAAACAAGGATATTCTCAACGAGACTTATGAGATGAAAAACTAAAAGGCTGCCGAATCTATACAACAATAATTATACGGTATTGCCCCGATATGACCATATTTGTGAAAAACCAATGAAAAAACAGCAAATATGCAAAAATCACTTGACATGATGATTAAATAATCATATAATTATAAGTAACTGCCGGTATAAAAAGGTTTTTATGCCGGATAAAAAAACATAGGAGGTTTGAACGTGAAATACGCAAAGAAACCGGTATTCTTCATTGTCTTTGCACTGATTCTCGCTTTTGCCGCATCTGTTATTTTCGGATTTTCAACACAGTACGGCGATATTGAAACAGTACGCATAAAAGGCGTTGAGGATATCCGTCTGGGAATAGATATTCAGGGCGGTGTTGACGTTACGTTTGTTCCGGCAGACGGCGCTGATGCTACTGACGAACAGCTTGATTCCGCTCTTGAAGTTGTAAAGCTCAGACTTGCTTCGCTGAACATCAATGACAGCGAGGTTTATGAAGATTCTGAAAACGACAGAATCATTGTAAGATTCCCATGGCAGGCAGGAGAGGAAAACTTCGACCCTGAGGCTGCTGTAAAGGAACTTGGCGAAACTGCTATGCTGACTTTCAGAGTCGGCACAGACACCAATGAGGACGGCTCTCCGGCAGGAGATATTGTACTCCAGGGTAAGGACATCAAAAAAGCAGAACCCCTCAGGCAGGCTGAGGAGGACGGTACATACAGCTACGTTGTATCACTGGAACTTTCAGATACAGCCGCTGATACATTCTCTGCCGTAACTTCCACAATGGCTGGAACAGGCGAGGCTATTTCAATCTGGATGGATAACGAAATGGTTTCAGCTCCGACTGTCAACGAGGCTATCACAGACGGCAAGGCTGTTATTTCAGGTGATTTTGACGCTGACAGTGCAAAGAGCCTTGCTGACAAGATTAATTCAGGTGCGCTTCCTTTCAAGCTTGAAACTGCAAGCTTCAAGACAATTTCACCTACACTGGGTACAGGCGCTCTGAAAGCTATGATTATAAGCGGTCTTATCGCTTTTGCGTTTATCGCAATCTATATGACAATTCTTTACAGAGTTACAGGCGTTGTTGCCGCTATCTCCATTATCGGACAGGTTTCTGTAACACTTGCCTGCATTTCAGGCTGGTTCGGTTTCATGTCAAGCTCAACTCTTACAATTCCTGGTATTGCCGGTATCATACTGACAGTCGGAATGGGTGTTGACGCAAACATCATCACAGGCGAGCGTATCAGAGAGGAACTCCGCTCCGGCAAGAGCCTTGATTCTGCGCTGAAATCCGGTTACAAGAGAGCGTTCTCCTCAATCTTCGACGGAAACCTCACAAGCCTTATCGTTGCTATTATCCTTATGGGTGCTTTCGGTACTCCTGACAGCCTGCTGGCTGGTGCATTCAACAAGGTTCTCAGCCTGTTCGGAATCGGCGCTACAACTGAAGGTGTTATCTACTCATTCGGTTTCACACTTATGATTGGTACACTTATGAACTTTGTAATGGGCGTGGGTGCATCAAGACTGATGGTTTACTCACTTTCAAGATTCAAAATCTTCAGAAACAAGAAGCTTTACGGAGGTGAGAGCAATGAATAATAATGTTTATGATTTTTCATCAAAGAAGAAAATCTGGTTTCTCATTCCTCTCGTACTGATTGTTGTTATTGCAGTATTTACGATTATCAGAGGCGTTGAAGTCGCAATTGAATTCAAGGGCGGTACAATTATCTCTTATGCTCACGAGGCAGAATGTGATGTGTTCTCCGTTCAGAATGATATTGAGGATCTTCTCCAGACTCCGGTTACAATCCAGGAGGGTGAAAGCCTTTCAGGAAATGCAGATACATTTTCCATTTCATTCAGCTATGACCAGGGTCTTTCAGCTGAAAAGCAGAATTCACTGACAAGTCTTCTCCAGGAAAAATTCCCGGACGCAGGTATTGAACAGCTTGATTCAAACGACGTAAACCCTACATCAGGACGTGAGTTCTTTATCAAGTGTATCATCGTTTCAATCCTTGCGGCACTGCTTATCATTCTTTACATTGCTTTCAGATTCAAGCAGATAAGCGGCTGGTCTGCCGGTGTGTGTGCCGTTATCGGACTTGTTCATAACTTAGTATTTGTTTTCGGTACATTTGTAATCTTAGGCTACGAAATAAACGCAAACTTCATTGCGGTTATCCTTACAATTTTAGGTTACTCTGTAAACGATACTATCGTTGTTTACGACAGAATCAGAGAAAACAAGAAGATTATGAAGAAAGCGTCAGTTGCTGAACTTGTAAATGTAAGTACCTCTCAGTCACTCAGACGTTCAATCAGAACTTCTGTCACAACAGTTTCAACAATGCTTATTGTAACCATTGTTGCTTATATCTTCGGCGTAAGCTCAATTCTGAGTTTCTCAATTCCTATGATTATCGGTATGATTGCCGGTACATATTCAAGCTTGTTCGTTGCATCACAGCTCTGGGTATG
>CAMCMW010000016.1 GCA_945876155.1 uncultured Ruminococcus sp.
ATAGTAGGCAGTTCAAACGAGTTTGCATACGCTGCCTGCAAAGCTGTTGCGGACGGCGGCGGCGGAATCGTGTATAACCCTCTCTTTATATACGGTCCGTCCGGACTGGGAAAGACCCACCTTATCACTGCTACAGCCAACGAAATGAAAAAGAAAAATGCAAATCTCAACATTATATATGTAACCGGCGAGACATTTTCCAGTGAGATTATCAATGCAATCCAGACAAACAGTACCACACAGTTCCACGACAAATACAGAAACGCAGACGTTCTTCTCGTGGACGATATCCAGTTTATTGCCGGAAAAAACAGTACACAGGAGGAGTTCTTCCACACCTTCAATGCCCTCTACCAGGACGGCAAACAGATAGTTCTTACCTCAGACCGTCCGCCGAAAGCTATCAAAACTCTCGAAGACAGAATCCGTTCACGTTTTGAATCGGGACTCATTGCTGATATCAACACCCCGGATTTTGAAACCAGAATGGCAATTATAAACAGAAAAGCTGAACTGCTCGACCTGAAAATACCGGACGATGTGGCACAGTTTATCGCAAACAAGCTGAAATCCAATATCCGTCAGCTGGAGGGTGCGGTGAAAAAGCTCAAGGCGCTCAACCACTATGCCGGAAGTCAGCCGTCAATCTCAATGGCGCAGAGCGTTACCAGGGATATTCTCAACGATGACAAGCCTCTGCCTATCACAGTTGAAAAGATTATAGCAGAAGTTGCCAATCTCTATGGCGTAACACCGGAGGATATCCGTTCCACAAAAAGGGCGGCGGCAGTTTCAAACGCAAGAAAAATCGCAATATACGTTGTAAGAGAGATAACCAATATGCCGCTGGCGTCAATCGGCGTTGAATTCGGCGGAAGAGATCACTCCACAATAGTATACGCCGTAAGTAATGTATCAGAAAATATAAAGAAAGACCCCCATCTGAAAGAACTTGTTGATGACATGATAAAAAATATCAAAGACAGGAGCAACGCATAAAAAAGAACCGCAAAGTCAGAGGCAGACGGCTTTGCGGCACATCTGCAAAACAAAATTTATGCGGTTTCACCTTTATTTTTTTATCAACACCGATTCAACAGTGAGTTTTAAACATTTCAACAATCAACCTGGTTTTAACATAGTTTTCAACAGGCTGTTGAAAGTGGTGTTGAATTAACAAATACAGATAGCAGGCTGTCCGGATAAATGCGGAAAAACCGTTTCCACATTTTTATATTTTTCCACAATTAACAGCTTGTTAAGAGAATTTTCGATTTCCACAGATTTCTCCCCGATTTTTCCACTTTCCACACACATTTTCTCCACACCCTCAACAGTGATTTTTGCTTTAAACATCTTCAAAATTTTGTCAACACCGCAATGAGGAAAAAATTTCTGCCGTAAAGTACTGAAAACACGGGGCTTGTCCGGAAATTCAACAAATCAACAGAGACTACTACTACTACTAAAAAATAATTATATATTATTGATTAATAAAGCTCACGCTTTTAAAAATAAAAATTCATCTGTGTTAAAACTCTACAGACTGTAAAATTTACAGAGAGTATAATAGAAAATTAAACGGTACACAGTGAATGTACAAAGTAATTTAAATCGTTTGTTATAGTAAACATCAGATTGTTTTTACGTTTACTATAAAACACAAAAGTTACCCTTATCTGAAAGGAATAGAAAATAATGAACCCTATAAAATTTATCTGTGCAAAGGACGATATATGTGCAGCTATCGGAAACGTATCAAAGGCAGTTTCACCTAAATCAACCATACCTGCCCTTGAAGGAATAAGACTGCTCCTTGAAGGTTCACGTCTTGAACTGACAGGCTATGACCTTGAAATAGGAATCACAACAGTTATTGACGCAAAATCTGAGGACAGCGGAGAGATAGTACTGAACTCACGTCTTTTCAGTGAAATAACAAGAAGAATGCCTTCTGAAAACGTTATATTTGAAATAGATGAAAATCTCAATATGAAAATAAGCGGAGGAAATGCACAGTACCAGATATCGGCAATAAGCGCTGAGGAATATCCGGCACTCCCCGACATTGCCTCTGAAAAGAAGATATCTTTAAATCAGGAAACACTCAAAAGCATGATAAACCAGACAAACTATGCCGTTTCACTGCTTGATACAAAGCCAATACTTACAGGAGAGCTTTTTGATATAGAAAACGGCGGATTCAATATGGTTGCAATTGACGGTTTCAGACTTGCCATACGCCATGAGCAGACCGCTACAGCTGAAAACTACCACTTTGTAGTACCATCAAAGGCACTGCTTGAAACTGCACGTCTTTTGAAAGAAGATGCAGAAAATACCTGTGATATATATGTTGACACAAAATATGTGGCTATCGATGTAAACGGCTACAGAATATTCACACGTCTGCTGGAGGGCGAGTTCCACGCATACAAAAACAGCGTACCGCAGGATTTCAAGACTGAGGCGGTTGTAAATACCAGCGATATAGTACACTGCCTTGAAAGATGCTCACTGCTTTTAAGTGAAAAGAACAAGGCGCCGGTAAAATGCACCTTTGAGGACGGTCAGATAAAAGTCAGCTGCCGTACGGCTGTGGGAAGACTTGAAGACAGTATACCGGCTGATATAACCGGCGAGAATGTTATTATAGGCTTTAACAACAAGTATCTGCTGGATTCTCTCAGAGCGGCTGAAACTGACAAGGTGAGAATACAGATGACCGGTTCTAACAGGGCGGTCAAGATAGTACCGCTGGAGGGCGACAGTTTTACGTTTATTGTTATGCCTGTCCAGATAAAGAGTTAAGGAGAAAAAATGGCAAAGGAAATTATAGAAACCACGATTAAAACTGAATTTATCAAGCTTGATTCACTGCTTAAATTTGCAGGTCTTACCGACACCGGCGGCTTTGCAAAGGAGCTTATCCAGAACGGTGCTGTTATGGTAAACGGCGAAGTCTGTACAATGAGAGGGAAGAAGATAAGAAGCGGCGACGAAGTCGAGGTTGATAAATTTGTCATAAAAGTATTATGACCGTAACATCTCTTGCCGCAGAAGGCTTTAAAAATCTTGAAGAGGTGCTTATAAAACCCCACCCCGAATACAACCTTATAACCGGAATGAACGCACAGGGCAAGACAAATCTTATTGAGGCTATATGGCTTATGACAGGCTGCCGCAGTTTCAGAGGTTCAAAGGACAGGGAGTATATCGGCATAGACAAAAAGGTTATGAGCATCGGTCTGGGCTTTGACGACGGCAGAAGAAAACAGATTATAAGCTACGCCATGAGCCGTGAAAACATCAGGGAAAAGAGAATAAGCTTAAACGGCGTCCAGATAAAGGGGACAGGCAAGCTGTTTGAAAGCTTCAAGTGCGTTGTGTTCACTCCGGACGATATCGACCTTATCAGAGGCGGTCCGGAGAAAAGGCGCAGTTTTACCGACCTTTGCAGCTGTCAGCTCAGACACAACAACCTTGACACCGTAAAGCGGTATGATGCGCTTATACTGCAAAGAAATGCACTGCTTAAATCCGTTGCGGCTGGAAAGGCTAAGGCGGATACAATCGGCGTGTGGGATCAGCAGGTGGCGGCTATCGGTACTGCCGTGTCACAGAGAAGATACCAGTATATAACACAGCTTAATCAGGCTTGCCAGGAGCTTTACAGCCGTATCACCGGTGGCAGGGAAAAGCTTGAAATAGGCTACAGTTCAAATATATTCGGCAGTGAAGTCGAGGACGAGGAACACGGAGTTTACGCAGTGGGCAGATACTACCAAAAACTTGCTGATTCAAGGGAGGACGATATCCGTCTGGGGTACTCCCTCTGGGGCGCTCACAGGGACGACCTCACCATAAAAATCAACGGCATGAATATCCGTGACTACGGTTCACAGGGACAGAAAAAAACTGCCGCACTTGTACTTAAACTTGCTCAGGCGGAGATATACGGAAAAAACAGGGACGAAAAACCGGTGATACTCCTTGACGACGTAATGGGAGAGCTTGACGAAAGCAGACAGCGGCTGGTTTTTGAGATAATCAACGGAATGCAGGTGTTCATTACTGCCTGCAATGAAAACGCCGTAAACGGTCTGACCGGGGGAAAGCATTTCTTGGTTGCAAACGGCAAGGTCAGGGAGGATTGAATGTATCTTCATCTGGGAAACGATGTTATAGTGAAAATAAGCGATATTGTTGGTATTTTCGATATAGAAAACACTACCACTGGCAAAAATACCGGACATCTTCTCGACAGGGCGCAGAAAGAGGGCAGAGTAATCAACGTCACCTACGAAATGCCCAAAAGCTTTGTTATCTGTATGCAGGACGGCGAAGAAAAAGTCTACGTCTGCCAGATGTCAGCGGCTACACTCAGAAAGAGGATATAAGGTTTATGTTCATTTTTTGTAGGGGCGACCATTGGTCGCCAGTGAAATGACGTGTTTTTTTAATCGGGCGACCAATGGTCGCCCCTACAGATTACAAATAACCCTATATTTAACGAAATTGTAGGGGTGAGCATTACTCAACAGAATCAAGAAAAAACGAAATATTTCAGATAAAAAATTTTGGTCAGGAGGAATTTTTAATGTCAGAAAATCAGATGACAGAAAGTCAGAATTATGATGAAAATCAGATACAGGTGCTGGAGGGACTTGAGGCTGTCAGAAAGCGTCCGGGAATGTATATCGGTTCGACAGGTCCGAAAGGTCTGCATCACCTTGTCTACGAAATCGTGGACAACTCAATTGACGAGGCTCTGGCAGGCTTCTGCTCCGAAATTAAGGTCGATATTTTAGAGGGCGACGTCATAAGGGTTTCCGATAACGGACGTGGTATCCCTACCGGTATCCACCCGAAAGAGGGAATTTCTGCGGCAACTGTCGTTTACACAATTCTCCATGCAGGGGGTAAGTTCGGCGGCGGCGGATATAAGGTTTCCGGCGGTCTCCACGGCGTTGGTGCGTCTGTTGTAAATGCACTGTCCGAATGGCTGGAGCTTACTGTAAAGGACGGCACACACGTCCACTTCCAGCGTTTTGAAAGAGGAAACTACTCCGAACCCCTTAAAGTAATCGGCGACACCACCGAAACCGGAACAACCGTTATGTTCAAGGCAGACGGTGAAATATTCGAGGACACTCACTACGATTACGAGGTACTCCTCAAACGACTGAGAGAACAGGCTTTTCTCAATGCCGGAATAAAGATTGTTTTCAGTGATTTGCGTGACAGTGAGGCGAAGTCTGAGGTACTGCACTACGAGGGCGGTATCAGACAGTTTGTTGAGCATATCCACAAGACAAAGGGACTTGAAGCACTTACTGAAAAGGTAATCTACGTTTCCGGAATGCAGGGGGATTCCTTTGCGGAAGTGGCAATGCAGTATAACGACAGCTACAACGAGGTAATACTTTCATTTGCCAACAATATCCATACCATTGACGGCGGTTCACACGAAACAGGTTTCAAGAATGCGCTGACAAAGGTTATAAACGAGTACGGCAAAAAATTCAATCTCTTAAAAGAGGGAGATAAACTGCTGGGTGACGACGTAAGAGAGGGCTTAACGGCTATTATTTCAGTCAAGCTTACGGAGTGCGAGTTTGAGGGACAGACCAAGGGCAGACTGGGAAATCCGGAAGTCAAGGGTTTTGTAGAAAAAATGGTAATGGAAAAGCTTATGTGTTATCTGGAGGAGAATCCGGCTGACGCAAGAGCAATATTTGATAAATCCATGGCGGCACAGCGTGCGAGAGAGGCGGCAAAAAAGGCAAGGGAAACCGCAAGAAGAAAGACCGCTATGGAAAGTGCGTCACTTCCTGGCAAGCTTGCCGACTGCTCCGAGCATGACACCACAATGACTGAAATCTACATCGTCGAGGGAGATTCAGCGGGCGGTTCAGCCAAAGAGGGACGTGACCGACGCTATCAGGCGATACTTCCTCTGTGGGGCAAGATGTTAAACGTCGAAAAGGCGAGAATAGACAAGGTTTACGGCAATGAAAAGCTCATGCCTGTTGTAACTGCGCTGGGTACAAGTATCGGTGAGGACTTCGACATAAACAAGCTGAGATACGGCAAAATCATAATTATGGCAGATGCCGATGTTGACGGTTCACATATCAGAACACTGCTGCTGACGTTCTTTTTCAGATTTATGCGTCCGCTTATCACCAACGGCAATATCTATATAGCACAGCCGCCACTTTTCAAGGTGTTCAGAGGACAAAAGGTGAGATATGCCTTTTCTGACGAGGAGAGAGACCAGTATATCGAGGAACTGACTTCAGAAAGCGGCAAGAAACCGGAGGTTCAGCGTTATAAAGGTCTTGGTGAGATGGACCCTGAACAGCTCTGGGAAACAACCATGAACCCCGAAACAAGAACAATGCTGAGAGTTGAGATGGAGGATGCTGTAAAGGCGGACGAGACATTTACGATACTCATGGGTGACAAGGTTGGTCCGAGAAGAGAATTTATCGAGGCAAACGCTAAATACGTAGAAAACCTTGACATTTAAGTGCGTGAGTCCGTGACCGGACAGGACGATTCGTTGTTGATTTTATGATTTATGTTTATTTGAGGCACGACCGGCAGTCATTTAGAAAATCAAAAGGATGTCGTGGGCGTCAGCCCCTACCAAAAATTTTTAGTGAAACGTGGTAGTAGGGGCGACCATTGGTCGCCCGTGATTCAGATACAAATGAACATACACAAAATCATTCGTTAAAATATTTTGAAAGGAAAAGTATGGAAGAAGAAAAGATTTTAGAGAAAAAGTATTCTATCCCTTATGATATGTTCGGAAGAGCCTTTGACGCTTTTCAGAAAAGGTTTGTCTATCCGAGGAACAATGTAATGGCTGTGGTACTCCTTATTGCGGCGGCGCTGAACATTGTGAACATAGTAAAGGGGAACGGTTCAGCGATAGGGTATGTGCTGGTTATGGCGTGTATTGCCCTGGCGTTTGTGAACTGGTTCAACCCGAAAAAGCTCAAAAGAAACCTTATGGAGTCGGTAAAGGGCATAGAGGGGGACGTTTACAGAGTGAAACTGCTGCCGGACAAGCTTGTTATCGGTACAGTTTTAGAACCCCTTGACGCTGAGGACAAGCCGAAGGAGGAGTACGAGGAAGTGTTTGCGGACACTCCTGTGCCGGAGGAAATAGCAGATACTGAGATATTTCTGACAAAAGATGTTTATGTACTGGATAAACCGGAATTTTTCATGGTTTATCTGAAAAGAGCCATGTTTTACGTTATCCCGAAAAAGGATTTTTCAGAAGAGGAGATAACGGTTATGCAGCTTCATTTTCAGAAACAGCTTGATAAGAACTACAAAAAATACGACAAGTAACAAGAGAATTTTCAATAACAGAAAGTTCTGAGAAAAGGAAGTAAGAAAATGTATAATGACAACTCAAAGGTGCGCAATGTGGATATTGACAAGGAAATGAGAAAATCGTTCCTTGAATATTCAATGTCGGTTATAGTTGCAAGAGCGCTGCCGGACGTAAGAGACGGTATGAAACCGGTTCACAGGCGTATTATCTACACCATGAACGAATCAAACAATACCTACGACAAGCCATACAGAAAATGCGCCTATACAGTCGGCGAGGTTCTGGGTAAATACCACCCTCATGGTGACGCTTCGGTTTATGATGCACTTGTACGTCTTGCGCAGAAATTCTCCCTGAGATATCCGCTTATAGACGGTCACGGAAACTTCGGTTCAGTTGACGGCGACCCTCCGGCTGCTTACCGTTACACAGAGGCAAGAATGTCCAAAATTGCCGGAGAAATGCTGACAGATATCGGCAAGGACACTATTCCCTACACCACAAACTACGACGACAAGCTAAAAGAACCAGTGGTACTGCCAAGCCGTTTCCCGAATCTGCTTGTAAACGGTTCAACTGGTATTGCCGTTGGTATGGCTACTAATATACCACCGCATAACTTAGGCGAAGTAATCGACGCTATCGACCTTGTTATGGAAAATCCGGACTGCACTCTTGACGAGATAATGGAGTGTATCAAAGGCCCTGACTTCCCGACAGGCGGTATCATCATGGGACGTTCCGGCATAAGGGCGGCTTACGGTACCGGTCGAGGCAAAATAACACTCAGAGCAAAGACTTCAATTGAGGAAATAAAGGGCAGACAGTGTATTGTCATAACCGAGATTCCGTACATGGTCAACAAGGCAAGACTGGTTGAGAGCATGGCAAACCTTGTCAAGGACAAGAGAATTGACGGTATCCACTTTATCCGTGACGAGTCCGGCAGAGACGGTATGAGAATCGTGGTTGAGCTGAAAAAGGACGCAGTTGCACAAATAGTCCTGAATAAGCTTTTCACCTATACTCAGTTACAGGACACAGTGGGCGTTATTATGCTTGCACTGGTTGACGGTGAACCGAAGGTACTGACCTTAAAGCAGACACTGGAGCAGTATATAAAATTCCAGGTTGAGGTAATCCGCCGCAGAACGGAATACGACCTGAAAAAAGCAAAGGCAAGAGCGCATATTTTAGAGGGCTTGGTTATCGCTACTGACAATATCGACGAAGTAGTTGAGATATGCAAGACTTCCGAGAGTATTCCTCATTCAAAACAGAGATTACAGGAGAGATTCGGTTTATCAGAGGCACAGTCCGAGGCTATCGTTCAGATGACTCTTGGCAAGCTGACAGGTCTGGAAAGACAGAAAATACTGGACGAATTAGATGAACTCCAGAAGAAAATTGCTGAACTGGAGGCTATTCTTGCTGACGAAAACAAGATTCACCAGATAATCAGAGATGAACTTGCTGAAATCAGAAGAAAGTACAACGACGACAGAAGAACAATGATTGAATCTGTCAGCGGAGAGGTTGATATTGAGGACCTTATCCCGGACGAAGACTGCGTTGTGACATACACAAATATCGGCTACATCAAGAGAATGCCTGTTGATGTATACAAGACCCAGCGCCGTGGCGGAAGAGGAGTTTCCGGCATGAAACAGCGTGAGGAGGACTTTGTAAGCGAGATGTTCATAGCATCTGCTCACGACAATATCCTGTTTATTTCAAACAAGGGTATCATGTACAAGCTGAAATGCTATGAAGTACCGGAGGGGTCAAAGGCGTCAAGGGGTGTTAATGCAGTAAATCTGCTGCCGCTGGGCGAAAACGAGAAGATTGCCGCAATGATAAAGACTTCCGATTTTGACGAGGGCAAGTATATCAATATTGTAACCAAAAACGGCAAGATAAAGAGAACCGCCCTTTCAGCGTACAAGAACGTAAGAAAGAACGGACTTATTGCTATTGGTCTTGACGAGGGCGACGAGATTGCCGGAGTAAGAATGACCGACGGCAGTGCACAGCTTTTCGTTGCAACTCATGACGGTATGGTTATCCGCCTTGAGGAGCAGAATGTAAGAGCAATGTCAAGATCTGCCCACGGCGTAAAGGCTATCAAGCTGAGAGAGGGCGACTACGTTGTTTCCATGGCGAGAGTGAGAGAGGGAGCGTCACTTCTGACAGTTTCTGACAAGGGCTACGGCAAGAGGACTGACCTTTCAGCGTACAAGGTTCAGAACAGAGGCGGATACGGTCTGAAAAACTACAAGGTCGGCGAGGACAAGGGATATATCTGCGGAATCAAGGTGGTTGACGAAACAGATGATATCATTCTCATTTCAACCGACGGCGTTATTATCAGAATCCGCTGTGCCGATGTAAGAATCATGGGAAGATACGCAACCGGTGTAAGAGTTATGAAGGTCACTGATGAAAACAAGGTGGTTTCGTTTACCAGAGCCGAGCATGATGATGAGGCTGAGGTTGAGGCGGTAGAACAGCCGACAGAAGAGGAAATCGCTGAGGACTTAAAGAACTCCGAGGCTGAAGAGGCAGAAAGTCAGGCTGCGGAAAATGAAGAACCCGTTGAGGACGATGAATAATGGCGTCACTTAGTATAAAAAGCAGGACAGGTGCTGCTGCGGCAATGACTGCGGCAAGCCTGTTTGCACAGTGGGCGCACTGGTTTGTGTACGAAAAACTCGGATTTTCCAGTGTGTACCTGTGCATTACCCCGCTTGTGCTGTGCCTTATGTACCGTCTGCTTATGGCGGACTGCGAAAGCGGAGGAAAGTTTTCAAAACCGTTTATTTTCGTTTTTACAGTGCTTGTACCATTTGCGGTTTCGGTAATTATCAGTGTTTATATGCTGATTGCTTTTCCGGATATAAGCACATTTTCAGCGTCAGCGCCGGAAAAAGGTATTCCCTCAGAAATTATTTCGCTGTATTCCGGCAGACTGGTCCTGACTTCCTCATACCTGCTTGTGTACTCACTTCTGGATTTGCTTTTAGTTTCAAAAATCTGGGACAGGTTAAGCAGTAAAAAAATAAAAAAATAACCATTGACATATTTTCAGTCATGGTGTATAATAATAAAAAAGTGGACACACCGATAGACGGTTGCTCCCTCATAATTGGTTAATAAACCGCTTAGGTTGGAAGCTGTGGGCGGTTTATTTTTTTATATTCTTGATAACATTATCCAATGCAACAAGAATAAGGACAGCAAGAATCAGATAAATCAGATCCATGACTATCACCTCCCTTGCCTTCTTATTTCGCCTGCCCGTAAGGGGACGAGTAAGTAGGTTATGGCAAATGGAGGAAACAACCGCCTACCGTTTTAGGTATGCCCATAGAGTAAATTATACATTATTCTGCAAAATATGTCAATAAAAAGCTTGACATAAAAAATGAAGTGGTGTATAATAATAAAAAAGTGGACACACCGATAGACGGTTGCTCCCATAAAAGTAGGTTAATGAATAACCGCCTTAGTTTGGTCGCTGAGGGCGGTTATTTTCTTTTATTGCCGTTTTGACATATCTGAATGATATTGCAGACAACAAGTGCCAGAGTAAGGAAATCGTTCCATGTCATGGCAAATCACTCCCTTCCGGGAGCAGGATTAACCGCCTACCGTTTTAGGTATGCCCATAGTGTAAATTATACATTATTCTGCAAAATATGTCAATATATGCACTCTGTTAAAAAACAGGGTGATTTTTTTATTTTTGCATCACTTCCGGTATTTGAATCGTATTAATATTGAAGTACTTCAGAAAAACAGGAAAGGAGGAAGCGTTTTGGAGAGAAACGATATGGAGGACGTATACAGAAAATACAAAAACACCGTTTACAGGACTGCTTTTTCATGCTGTAAAAATCATAGTCAGGCAGAGGACGTGACATCCGATGTGTTTTACAGATACTTCACCTGTAAAAACCCGCCTGAAAGCGATGAGCATACCAAAGCATGGCTTATAAGGACTGCTGTTAACCGCTGCAAGGACATTTTCAAATCATTCAGCTTTAAAAATATCGTTTCTCTCGATGAAACTCAGCTTGTTTATGAAACGCCGCAGGAAAGCGAGGTTTATCATGCGGTTATGTCACTGCCGGCGAAATACAGAATTGTGATACATCTTTACTACTATGAGGGGTACACAACAGAGGAAATTGCCGGAATGATACGCAAAGCACCGCCTACTGTCCGTTCAAGACTTTCAAGAGCAAGGCAACTGCTTAAAAAATCCCTCGGAAAGGAGTTTCATATATGAAAAATATCGACGATTACAAAAAAGTTACCGACAGGCTCGAACTTAAAAGAGACTGTCTTACGGAGGCTGTTAATATGATTGAACAAAAGTCAGAGAAAAAGCATAGATTTTCCAAAAGAAGAATTATTCCGGTGCTGGCAGCGGCTGTTGTGAGCTGCGGTGCAGTGACTGCGGTTTTTGCGGACGATATCGCAAACGTATTCCGCAAGGCTGAAAATAAGCAGCAGATGACTGCTGAAGGTGCAGATGGTGAGCAGTACAAGGTTGACAAGAGTGACCAGCTGAACTACAAGGAAATTGAAAATC
>CAMCMW010000017.1 GCA_945876155.1 uncultured Ruminococcus sp.
CTTTGCGGCAGGTATCTTATTTCTACAAAAAGCCGCATGAATAATTGTCTAAAACCACCAAAAAAACTGGTAATTTATTAGCTTGCTTGCAATTATATGTGATTTTTGATATAATGAATAAGTTATAGATTTTATATATTTTACGAAAGGCGTGATCGGGTGAAGGAATTATTTCATCTGCTGTTTGGTCTGAAATTCAGGGCACTGTTTTTTGAACCGACTGAAAACGGATTTATCAAGTTTTTCCGCTACTGCTTTGTTGGTGGAATTGCCTTTGTTGTTGATTACGGTGCTTTTTCTGTCACCTGTCTGCTGCTGGGCAAAAGCGATTTTATTACAGCTGCCGCAACAACCGTCGGCTTTATCTGCGGACTGATTGTAAACTTTCTGCTTTCAAAAAAGTTCGTGTTTACCGAGGATTCAAAGTACGGCTCAGTCAAGGGAGAATTTCTGGGCTACACAATAATTGGTATTATCGGCTGGATTCTCAATGTACTGCTGATGCTTGTCTGCACGAGCTGGGTTTTCAGCATAAACAGGTATATAGCCAAAATCGTTGTTGCTTTGATAGTACTTATTTTTAATTATGTTGCAAGAAAAATTATTCTGTATTCTAAATAAAAGGAGAAACAAATGGAAAATGTTGTTGTAATCGGTGCAGGTCCTGCCGGACTGACCGCCGCTTATGAGCTGTTAAAACAAGCTCCGGACAAGTATAGCGTAACCGTACTTGAGGAAACCAATGAAATAGGCGGTATTTCAAAGACCGTAAAATATAAGGGCAATCGCATGGACATGGGCGGACACCGCTTCTTCTCCAAAATGCCGGAGGTCAATAAATGGTGGAATGAGATGCTCCCTATGCAGGGCAAGCCGAGTTTTGACGATATTCTTCTTGACAGAAGCATTCCGCTGACTGACAACGGACCTGATCCGGAATCCACAGATCGTGTTATGCTTACAAGACACCGTGTTTCCCGAATTCTTTTTGATGACAAGTTTTATGACTATCCGGTATCCTTAAAGCCTGAAACCATCAAAAATTTCGGTTTCTTCACAACCATGAAGGTGGGTTTCAGCTACCTCGCCTCTGTCTTCCACAAACGTCCTGAAACCAATCTTGAAAACTTCTACATAAACTGTTTCGGAAAGAAACTCTATTCAATGTTTTTTGAATATTATACTGAAAACCTCTGGGGCAGACACCCAAGTGAGATTGACGCTTCATGGGGTGCTCAGCGTACCAAAGGACTTTCCATTGTAGGAATTATCAAGGACTTTTTCGGAAAGCTTTTCAAAGTCAAGAACCGTAAGGTAAATACTTCACTTATCGAGGAATTCAAATATCCTAAGTTCGGTCCCGGTCAGCTCTGGGAAACAACTGCTCTGGAATTTGAAAAGCTGGGCGGAAAAATAATAATGAATGCCTCTGTTAAAAAGCTCCATAAGGACGGCAATCGTCTGACGGGCGTTACATATGTAAAAGACGGAAAGGAAACAGTTTTAAACGGCGATTATGTCATTTCCTCAATGCCTGTAAGAGATCTTGTAGCCGGAATGAATGACGTTCCCGAAGATGCTGCAAGAATTGCGGCAGGTCTCCCCTATCGTGACTATATGACCCTGGGCGTTCTTATCCCGAAACTTAATCTCGAAAACAAGACTGATATGAAAACAGTCGGCAATATCGTTCCGGATTGCTGGGTATACGTTCAGGACAGACGTGTCAAGGTAGGCAGATTCCAGCTTTACAACAACTGGTCTCCGTATCTTGTAAAAGATCTTGAAAATACAGTATGGATAGGACTTGAATACTTTGTAAATGAAGGCGACCAATTCTGGAATATGACAGAAAAGGAATTTTCAGAATTCGGCGTTGATGAAATGATAAAGCTCGGACTTATTTCAAGCCGTGATGAAGTTCTCGATACCCATATGGAAAAGGTAAAGAAGGCATATCCTGCATATTTCGATACATACGATGAAATGGACAAGCTTATTGATTACCTCAACACTATTGAAAATCTCTTCTGCGTCGGCAGAAACGGTCAGCACCGTTACAACAATATGGACCATTCAATGGTAACAGCCTTTGAAACCGTCAAGAATATCATAGGCGGCGTAAAAGACAAGAGCAATATCTGGAATGTCAACACAGAAAAAGAGTACCACGAAGAAAAGAAAAGCTAAGGGAGATAACTATGAAAATATTAATACCGGCTGTTATTTCAGCAGTTTTTATTATAGTATCAGCCTTTGGTCTGACCATGCTGCCGTCCCTTAAAAGTGAAAAAAACAAAATTTTGAAAACAAGCGGTATTTTCCTTTTAACGGCAATTGCGTTCTTCGGCTTTTGCAATGTGTTTTTGAATTCATTCGTTGACTGTGAGTCAGCACCGTCGGCAGTTTCTCTTGTGATACTGTCACTGGCAGCGTACTTCGGCTTTGTGGGTTCACACTTTATTTCCCGTGAAAAACTGAAAAAATTCACTTTCAGACTGGGAGTTACAGCACTGGCAGTATTTTTAGCCGAGTCCTTTATATTCAACTTCAAGAGCATTTCACAGGACAATGAAAAATTCCAGGCTGACTTCAGTTCAGCACAGATTCAGACTCCGGACACAGTACAGCTGACAGATTCAGGCGTTGTTTTCATTGGTGACGGAAGTATTGTTCTGAATGTATCAGCTGAAAATATCAATGCACTGGGACTTGATTTCAGCGGAAAAGACAAAAGTGTGATTTGTTCCGCTGACATATCAGACGAGAATTTATCCCACTGTTTTATCAATGTGGGACAAAAGACCATCACAGCAGACGGCGGAATTGCGGAGTTTTCCTTCAACACCTACCAGAAACTCAATGAAGTAAAAATATCCCTGACCGAGGTAAATCAGGCTGTCACTATTTCATCGTGTATTTTCAGCACAGCGCTGCCGTTCAGATTTTCTGATGTAAGATTTCTGGGACTGTTTGTTTTCATCGGTTTAATATGCGCTGTAGTGACCTTTGAGTTTTATAAAACGGTCTACAACTGCCGCTTATGGAAACACAAGCTTTTAGTAGCTGCGGCGGCACTTGTGTGTACGGCAGGAGTGTTTGCTAATTTCCAGCCGGATCAGAGGCTTATTGACTACAAGACGGCTGACATCACCACCAGTGATCCATTTGTACAGATGTTTGACGCCTGTCAGAAAGGACAGGTCAGCCTTGACATTACTCCGCCCCCGGAACTTGTTCAGATGGAAGATCCTTATGACACTACAAAGCGTTCCATTGTCGGATTTTCCTATGCGTGGGACAGAGCATTCTACAACGGTAAATATTATTCCTATTACGGCATCGCTCCGGTACTGACATTTTATTATCCGTTTTATCTGATAACCGGAAAACTGCCTACCCTTAACATTTCCAACGCTTTCTTTTCAGCCCTTTCAATGCTGTTCCTCTGTGAAGTGATACTGGCATTTGTAAAAAGATTCATCAAAAAATCAAATCTGCTCCTGCTTATACTTACAATGAGTGCGGCGTGTCTATGCTCAGGAGGATATTTCCTTACTGCATCTTCAAGCCTTTACACTCTTCCTGGCGCTGCCGGTTCCTGTTTCCTTTATCTGTGCCTGTGGGCTGGATTCGGGGCGTGCAACCGCAAAAAAGCTGTCTGGAAATACATACTCTTTGCGGTTTCCGGAATTTCCTTTATACTCTGTGTTGCGTCAAGACCAACAAGAGCGTTGAGCGCACTTATCCTTGCACCGTTATTCCTTGGAATTATATTCAGCAAGGAACTTAAAATCAAGGAAAAGATATCTTCAGCGTCGGCATTTCTTGTTCCGGTCATTGCAGGTGCTGCCGGACTAATGGCTTACAACTACGCAAGATTCGATTCGCCTTTTGAGTTTGGTGCGGTTTACCAGCTTACTGTCAGCGACATTCATGCAAATGTTACAACCCTGTCTTCCCTGCCTTATGCGATAATACAGTATTTCTTCCAGCCTTTTGAAATGACAAAGTCATTCCCGTTCTTTGGTCTTTCGACTGTTGAGCTTTCAGGCTACGGCAGATATATTTACAGTGCTTCATCTCACGGCGCATTTATGTACCCGCTTATTTTTGCCGGCGCTGCAATACTTCCGTTTTTCCTTTATCAGTGCAGACGCAGAAAAGGCACAAAATTCATTTACAATGACGACTGCATAAAGCGTTACACCTATGGGTTAATGGCTGTAATTTCCGTTGTGCTGGCTTGGCTTGACTTCTGCATGGGCGGTGTTATTTTCAGCTACGTGTGTGACATTCTCCCGGTACTGGTACTGCTTTCAGTCTGGGTGATTCTGGATACACATCAGCGGCTGAGCGAAATACCGTCGGCAGCTGGCAAAAGCGTATGTATCTTTTCAGTTATCTCTATAGCAACTATCTTTGTTGTGATACTGGAACTGGTTTCAGTTTACAGCTCCGGAACGGTTGCTCCTTATCCGGGTGTCATTTCTGCTATGGAGGATCTGATTTGTTTCTGGAATTAATTATACTTTTTATGGGGACGCTGTAATAAGTGTCCCTTTCAGTTTGTCGGAAAAGTTCTTTTTCAGTTATTCGGTTGAGCAATGCTCGCCCCTACTATCACGTCACGCTTAAAACTTTATTGTAGGGGCGACCATTGGTCGCCCGATATTATAATATTTTTCTAAAATTTACATTACAAAAAAAGAATAATTCAAAAAAAACTGAAAATACTAAAGCCATGAACATGAAAATGTTCTGAGAAACGAGGTGTACAATATGTGGGACAAACTCGCATTGATTCTGCTGATAATCGGCGGAATTAACTGGGGTCTGGTAGGCATTTTCCGTTTCGACCTTGTTGCGTGGCTCTTTGGAGGAACAGATTCCATCATAAGCAGAGCGATTTATATTATTGTTGCAATTTCAGCAATATGGTGCATTTCTCTGCTTTTCAGACCAAACGACAAGCTTATTGAAGCGACAGACTCGTAAAAGACCTCAAATAACGTTCAGCATTTTTTCAACAATGCCGCAGCTGAATGTTGAAAATCAAAAAATTCCGGCTTGAAACACAAAGCCGGAATTTTTTTGAACATAACAAAGGAGGATATCATGTCCGATTTATTTGAACGCCCCAGACAGGCGGAATTTTTGGTCTGCCTTTTCAGACACCGTGCACCCTGGCTCTTCAGGAAAGGCAGTAAACCTTCTGTATACCATAATAATTTTTTCCTTTTTGGTATGATTATATTATATACGGCTTTTATGGGAAATTTTTAAAGTCAATGCGAAAATGACGTGAAAAATATGGGTGAAATGTATGATAATAACACCTCACCCATTAACCGATATAATTTTCAAACTCCTCTTTTGTACCGTTAAATACATTGAGGTCAATAAACTTTTCTATTCCGTCATAGCCCTCAAGGCGGCCTCTGTTGCAGTACTGCCAGAATGTCCACTCTCTTCCGTCCGAAAGCTTAGCCTTTGTGAAAATACTCCTTATCCATATGTCATTTTCCGCAAAATGATTTTTTATGTACCGGTTGTAGGTAACGTCCGTTGCGTAAATGACCGGATTCATGCCGTAGTACTCATAAAGGGCAGTAATAAGGTCGTGAAGATTCTGCCTTGCCTTGTCCTCGTCCGGCGGATTGCTGCCGTTGCCGTTGTAGTACTCAACATCTATCACCGGCGGCAGCATACCCTCTCTTTTTTCCACTGACTTTATAAAGTTTTCCGCCTGTGTTTTCCCCGGACTGTCAAAGCTGAAAAAGTGGTACGCCCCAACTCTTATATCCGTTTCGGCAGAATTTTTATAGTTTTCCGCAAAGTATTCGTCTGTAAATCCGCTGCCCTCTGTGGCTTTGATAAAGGCAAAGTCTATTCCCTGTGATTCAAGCTTTTTCCAGTCAATAGTCCCCTGATATGAGGACACGTCCACTCCCCTGACCGGATAATCTTTCTCAGAGGGAGTGTTGAACCAGATTATGCCATTATACCAAAGTACAGTTACAATATAAAGCACAGACAGAATTATAATCAGCGCAAAGCCCAGCTTATGGCGTTTTCTTAGTCTTAAACTACTCATTTTATACCAAAAAACTCATGAGCATTGAGGTTTGTGATATCCAGCATTTCCTGCACGCTCATACCCTTTATTTCCGCTGCCTTTTCTGCCGTTTTTGCAATCATACTGCTGTCACAGCGCTGTCCTCTGAAAGGTTCGGGCGCCATATAGGGGCAGTCTGTTTCAAGCATAAGCCTGTCAATTGGTACTTCTGCAAGGGCTTTGATTGCTTTTTTGGCGTTTTTAAAGGTCAGCACACCCGTAAAGCTTATGTACATACCAAGAGAAATTACCTCTTTTGCAGTTTCAGCCGAACCGCTGAAGCAGTGAACAACGCCCTTTGGACGGTACTTTCTGAGTATTTCCATAGTATCCTCATTTGCGTTTCGTGAGTGGACTATAACAGGAAGTGCCAGTGAATCAGCAAGTTCAAGCTGACTGGTAAAAAGCTTTATCTGACGCTCCCTGTTGTAATTTTCATAGTGGTAGTCAAGACCTATCTCGCCCAGCGCTCTGATTTTCGGGGACTTGCCCAGCAGTTTTTCCAGTTCAGCTGTAAAATCATCAGGGGTTTCAGCCTCTGCCTCCGGGTGAACTCCGCAGGCGGCGTACACAAAATCGTACTGCTCCGCAATTTCAACGCATTTATACGAATCCTCCATGGAAGAGCCGACTGTTACAATTTTGCTTACACCTTTTTCCGGAAGGCTTTTAAGCAGTTCGTCACGGTCAGAATCAAAGGCTGAATCTGTGTAATGACCGTGGGAATCAAAAATGTTATTCAGCATCACTCTTAGCCTCCGTTTCAGGAATCATAGGCTGTAGGGTTTCATCCTGCTGAGGTGATGTTGTTTCGACTACAAAGTACTGTGCTATGTCGTCAATGAATGACGTATCAAGTATAAACTTGTCAGAAGTCTGTGTTCCGGACGGTGTTATAAACTTTGAACGGTCAGAAACGGTTTCATCATCGTTCGGGTCGCTGTACTTCATAAGGAACTTGATGGCATATTTTTTCTGCTGATAATCAAGGGCAGATATATCGGTATCAGTTGCATTTACCATTGTTTCAAAGTTATTGTCAAGGTTATCGGCAATTCTTGAACCACTTGTCTGATTTGTCATGGCTGTGATAAGGGACGCTGCGGTTGAGATACGCTGTATTTCTCCTCCGCTGAAACCGCCGTAGCTTATAATCTTTTCTATCTGGTCCGGTGAAAGGTACTGCAAACCGTCGGACTTCTTAAAGCCTTCGATATTTCCCGGAACAGCAAAGTTTACGCCGCCCATTATGTTGCAGAGCTTCTGGAATGAGGCAGAGTCGAAAACCATGTAGCGGTCGATTGGTATTTCAAGGGAAAATTCTGCGGCAGATTTAACTTCCGCACCGCCGCCTGATGTATAAAGTTCAGTGAGGGATTTATTCTGTTCACCTGCAAGCATATTTTCCGGCAGACCGATAAACACTATCTGCTTATGAACAGGCATGGAACGCATTATCATAAATGTATAAGGCTTGGCTTTCGTCTCTTTTTCCTCGTCCTCATCGGGTTCTTCCCAGTCATAGGTCTCCTCGTCCTCTGAGCTTTCTTCTTCACTGCTTTCTTCCTCATCTTCTGAATCATCATCTATTGAATCGCTCAGGTCGAGAACAAAGAGTATTGTATGACTGTCGCTGTCGGACAGAGTACCAGCCTCGTTGGTCATTGTCAGCAGAGATGAACTGTCACTGTCGATTTTGTCGTAGATAATCATTGCAATACCGCCGATTATTATAAGGGATATAAGGAATGTCAGCAGAAACGGAATTGCAATACTTCCGGATTTTTTCTTTTTCATTTTTATCTCCTTTCAGTTGTGAAAAACGTATTCACTCAAAACAGCGTAAAATGTACTGTTATTCATTTTTGGCTTTCAATATTCAAAATGTTGAAAACTATGTGGAAAAGGTTGAAAGTTTTCCAGTAGGCGGACAGGATAATTTGTCAATCGGCATTTTAACCAATCAATCGAATAAAATCTGTGATTTTTTTTCAACATATCCAGCCGCCGCAGAGATATCTGCAACCTTTATAATGGAAAGTTCCAGTCCTTTTTTCTTAGCGTAGGCTATAGTCTGACCTGTTCCGCTGTGGTAATCGTCAACAACCGCTATAAGGCAGGAAGAATTGTCAACCATAAAACAGTTTCTTGTTTTATAGCAGTTTCTTGAATAGCTGTCAGAAACACAGATAATTTCATCTGCCTTTTCAAGTACGTTGTTAAGCGTCCAGAGGTCCTCGCCCTTGAATGTACTGCCATGCTCCGGATAGGGCTTTGCACACACAAGCTTTATATCCGGGAATTTTCTCTTTATATCAATGACGGAATCAGCCGCCCAGAGGTCAACACCCCTTGCAAGTCCCGAAATAAAGTATTTGTAGCCGGACTCCGCCGCAACGTAAATGCGGTAATAGAGCATACTTTTTATCATGCTCAGCAGATGGTTGTTTATTTCGCCGTACCCCGGAAGCTTTTCCGGACGGTGTCCTGTAAAACACACTGTTTTTTCCTTTATCATTTCATTTACAGTCCCTTTCGATTTAACTGCGTGATTTGATATATAAAAAAGTATAACATAATTTATATTAAAATTCAAGATGCAGGAATATTTTTTCAGTGACCGCAATTTTGACATTGTTTTGATTATATGCTGTAATAAATGCAAAGCATTTATTATGATTTATTTTTAATGCCCTTGCAGATACGCAAAGCAAGCTTTGCTCCCTGCATATCGGGCAATTATAGCATATTCAAAAGAATATGCTATAATAAACACGTTGTCGGCTCTTTCCGCAAGGAAGGAGGTGGAAATCATGGATTACATACTGTCATTTGTATTGTCTGTTGCGGCAAGTATAGTTGGTTACTATATTTGCAAGTGGTTAGACGGGCATAAATCCGACAATTAACCCAAATAAAAACCTCCGGAAACTGCCATTTCCGGAGGTCTTTTTATGTGGTCACATGGACGCACTGTCATTTGTGGTTATAATTATTATATACCCTTTTTGAATTGCTGTCAAGTATAAATTTTATTCAGTTTTCTTCAACAGGAATATTTTTTCAGTGACCGCAATTGCATTTACATAAAAAATATGGTATCATTAGAAAAGTGTCGAAAAACGAGAGGAATGAAAATATTTGAAATCACAGTTTGTAAAAGGAATGTCCCACGGTATACCCATAATGCTCGGGTATCTTTCTGTTTCGTTCGGGTTCGGGATAATGGCTGTTAAAGCAGGTCTGCCGGTATCTGCGGCGGTTCTGATATCAGCACTCAACCTTACATCAGCCGGTCAGGCGGCAGGGGTTACTATCATAGCCGCCGGCGGTACTATAATTGAAATGATTCTTACACAGCTTACTATTAATATAAGGTATGCACTCATGGCGCTTTCACTTTCACAAAAGCTTGACAAGTCTTTTAAGCTACCCCAGCGGCTTGCGGTTTCCTACGGAATAACCGACGAGATTTTTGCAGTAGCCTCATCACAGCCGGAAAAGCTTTCGCCGTTATACATGGCAGGACTTATATTTGTTTCCTTTATGGGCTGGGTCTCGGGTACTTTCCTCGGAGCCGCCGCCGGACAGCTTTTGCCCAAATCCCTCACCGACGCCATGGGAATAGTGCTTTACGGAATGTTTATCGCCATTATAATTCCGCCGTCAAGGAAGTCGAAAAAAGTATTTACAGTCGTGGTGATTGCGGCAGGTATCAGTATTCTGTTCAAGTATCTCATAACTGCTGTTTCCGGCGGATTTGCAGTAATAATCAGCGCTGTGGCGGCGTCTGCTGTCGGCGCACTGCTTTTTCCGGTAAATGACGGGGAGGAAAACGAAAAATGAGCCTTATAATTTACATATTAGTCATGGCTGGCGTGACATACCTTATTCGCATGATACCCTTTACCTTTTTCAGACGAAAAATCAAGTCACGCTTTTTCCGCAGTTTCCTTTACTATATCCCCTATGCGGTACTCAGCGCAATGACCATTCCGGCAATATTCTACTGCACCGGAAATGTCATAACAGCCGCCGCCGGAACGGTCGTTGCTGTAATACTGGCATATTTTGACCTTCCGCTGATAGTCGTAGCACTTGCGGCGTCGGGTACTGTGCTGATAACGGGATTTTTTGTATAAGGAAGCATTGATTAAATCTGGTGCACAGATTACGCAGTCAGCTTTTTCGGCAGATTGCGCAGAAATTTTGCAGGCATACTGGCGTATGTCAAGAAATTTCTGTGTGATATGACGGAAAATATGCAAGTAAGATGTGTGCCAAGCCGACAGGCGTGATTTAATCAATGATTCCTTAGAGTTCACAGGTTTTATCCGTGCTTTTTCAAAGATGTTCACCTTAATATCATACTCCTATCACAAACAAAAGGCATAATATACTTGTCGGTTGAGAGACCGGCTGAGGTTAAAAGCAGTTGATAAGATTGTTTTATAATTTCATCTCCTCTAATTATGTCACTCTCTTATTTTTACAACCCCTTTGCAGTTTGCAGAGGGGCTTTTTTTCTTTTCTTGATATGTAATTTACCCATATTTTACTCAATAAAGATAGATGAATTTACAGTCAGATGGTAAAATTGAATTGTAAACACAGCTCGATTGATGACAGATTTTCAGACGATGAACTGAAAGGGATAAGGAGATAATTATTATGAAATTAAGCAAAAAAATCATGAGTGTTTTAACAGCAGCGGTATGCGGGATAAGCAGTACTGTCTCTGGCGGATTTTTAACGCTGGTTACTGAGGCGGAAACAAGCTATGGAGATTATCTGTATTATAGGCAGGTTGATGAGGATTATGACGGCACCTATGATTATATCAAAATAACTGATTGTGATGAATCAGCAGCTGAGATTGAAATTCCGTCAGAAATTGATGGACTGAGTGTTACTGTAATAGGAAAATATGCCTTTAACTGTTGCAGCAGCTTAACAAGTATAACAATCCCGGACAGTGTCACTACAATTGAATCCAATGCTTTTGCTTTTTGTGAGGCACTGACAGACATAACGCTTCCGGAGGGAATCACTTCAATCGAAGATGGTACATTTTCCTCCTGCTCAGGTCTTACAGGCATAACATTCCCAGAAGGTATTACTTCGATAGGAATTTCTGCTTTTTTTGACTGTGACAGCCTGAACAATGTAATTATTCCGGACGGTGTCACTTCAATCGGGAATGGTGCATTCAACGGCTGTTCAGCTTTGACAGACATAACAATTCCGGCAAGTGTTACATCAATAGAAGGCAGTGCTTTGAGAAATACGCCGTGGATAAAAGCAAAACAGCAGGAAAATCCGTTGGTTGCAGTAAATGGAATCCTTATAAGCGGTGAAACCTGTACAGGTGATATTACTATTCCGGATGGTATTACATCAATTGGCGATACTTCATTTGGCAATTGTTACGCTCTGACAAGCGTGAAAATGTCAGGCAGTGTTACATCAATCGGAAAGTCTGCATTTTATAATTGTGATAAATTAACAAGCATTACCATGTCGGACAGTGTAACATCAATCGGAGCTACTGCATTTTATAATTGTAAAACCTTAACAGATATCACCATTCCAGACGGCGTTACATCAATCGGAGCTTCTGCATTTAGTCATTGCCAAAGCATAACAAGCATGATAATTCCAGACAGCGTCACATCCATAGGAGATTATGCTTTTTACGGCTGCACAAAACTGGAAAGTGTTCAGCTTAAC
>CAMCMW010000018.1 GCA_945876155.1 uncultured Ruminococcus sp.
GGGGCAAAGCCCCCTTGTCGCTCACCGCAGTGAGCGAAACTCTCTAAAGCCGCCGTTCAAAATAAGCAAAACGGTGTAAACTGAAAATTCAAAATCAGCTAACCAAAACCCAAATTATTCACGGCGGCTTTTTCATTTAAGAGCGCAGCGATTTAAATGAACCGCTGTAAGGCGGCGAAAACTAAGGGTGCAAATTAAGTAAAATCTAAGAATAAACAGATAACCCTCTGAAAATTTCTCAGAGGGTTACTTTTTTCGTATCGTTAGTTTTTTTCGCCTATCGGCGGTCATTCAATACGCTACGCTGTTGAATGACAAAGCCGCCGTGGATAATCACGATTTTGGTTAGCTGACTTGTATTGTAAAGTTAACGTGTTTTTGGATAAAAGAACGGCGGCTTTTTAGAGAGTTTCGCTCACTGCGGTGAGCGACAGGGGGACCGCCGTCCCCCTTGACCCCCTGCAGCCTTTGAAAAGGCTGGCGAAACTTTTGGTTCGCCGTTCGGCGGGCATAGTAGACTTTGACAGCCTGAATCTATGCTGTTGCCCTTCTCTGAATGACAAGTTCATTTTTCAGTGACTTCATTTTTAAGAAATACGTGGTGACGAGCAGTACGTCCGCAAAAATCCACGCTACAGGACTTGCAAGACAGGCAGCCAGATAGCCGTATGACGAAACAAAACCAAACACCACAAGGGTTCTTGCCACAAGCTCGCTTACTCCAGCCATCATCGGCAGTATGCTGTAACCCATACCCTGCAAAGCGTTTCTTAAAATAAACAGTACTCCTAAAACCGGATAGAACACAGCGTTAAGCCTTAAATATTTTACGGAAAGACTGATTATCTCTTTGAGTTCTTCCGGAGAAGTCTGGTCTGAGGAAACGAACAGCGTTGTTATTGCGCCGCCCAGGAATGACAGTACAACGGCAGCAGCAACGCAGTAAATCATGGACATGATAAGGCTCTGGCGTATTCCCACACGTATTCTTGTGTATTTTCCGGCACCCCTGTTCTGTCCGCAGTAGGTAGCCATTGTTATTCCGAGACTTTCCATAGGTCCTACGGCAACTGTCTGAATCTTTGATGCAGCCGTAACCGACGCAACTGCCGAAGTACCAAGAGAATTTACGGCACTCTGTAAAATGATACTTCCGATTGCAGTAATGGAAAACTGGAGCGCCATTGGTATTCCAACGCTTATAAGCCTTACCGCTTTCTGGAGTTCAAATTTCAGTTCGCCCTTTTCAAACCTGAGTATGTCGTAATTTTTTCTCATGTATATCAGGCAGAGAACCGCTGACACGCCCTGTGAAACCACCGTTGCAACACCAGCGCCGGCAACCCCCATGTCAAATACGATAATGCACAGCAGGTCAAGAGCCACATTGAGTACCGACGAAACTCCGAGAAATATCAGCGGAGTTCTGCTGTCCCCCACCGCACGGAGAATACTTGAGAGTATGTTGTAAAACATTGTGGCTGAAATTCCGGCAAATATGATTATAATGTACCTGTAGGCGTAATCGAATATTTCTTCCGGCGTGTTCATAAGAGTAAGAATAGGCTTTGTCAGGAGCATTGTACCGGCTGTGAGGAGGACTGCCACTGCAATGCACAGATAAATTGAGTGGGATATGTATTTTCTCATTTCGGAGTAGTCACCAGCACCGAAACGCTGAGCAATCAGAATTGAAAATCCGCTGCACACTCCCAGTGCAAAGCCTATCACAAGAAAGTTTATTGCACCCGTTGAACCAACACCGGCAAGAGCGTTTACGCCGACGTACTTGCCGACAATAACAGTATCTACCATATTGTAAAGCTGCTGAAAAATATTTCCGATTATCATTGGTACGGCGAAGCTTAAAATAAGTCTGTAAGGTTTTCCTGCGGTCATTTCTTTTGTCATTGACATGATAAATCATCCTTTCCTGATTAAAAATCATAGTGTAATTAGCATTTGTTAACTTGGGTATTGCATTTTTTTAAAAGATATGTTAAAATATAAAAAGTAATTATTTTCAAGTAACATTTCTGTAATTTCGGAGGGATTATACATTATGGAAAATTACAGTCATGAACAAATTCATTACCAGACGGAAACTGGTATGCAATATGTTATTTACGATACGGACGGCTTTTTCAATTCCAAACACTGGCACAACGGACTTGAAATAGTCTATCTTCTTTCCGGCAAGATTACTCTCAATATAAGCGGCAGGGAATGTGTGCTGCTGCCGGGGGGATTTGTTGTGGTCAATTCAAAAACGATTCATTCAGTGGTGTGCCGGGAGAAAAGCCGCCATATGCTGCTCCAGATACCATTTGAAATTCTCAAAAAGAATATTCCCGATTTTGACCTGATAACATTCAACTGTGCCTGTCCTTCACCGGAAAAATGCGATGAAAAATTACAGCTTATAAAGGACGATCTTGAAAAGCTTAAACTGATGTATGAAGCGCCGAGAACAGAAGGTTTTCTGCTGCGTTTCCATTCCATTGTTTTTGATATGCTTTATAAGCTTGTCACCAATTTCAAGTCTGCGGCAGACCCGACCCTGAAAAAGAAAACAGATAAAAACATTCAGCGTCTGGGGGTTGTTATCCAGTTTGCAAACCAGCACTATGCTGAAAACATCACACTAAACGATGCCGCTGAAACAATAGCCTTAAACCGGGAATACTTCGCAAGATTTTTCAGAAAATACATGGGTATGACCTTTATGGACTATGTGTTTGCAGTCCGTCTGGAACACGTTTATCATGACATTCTTACCACCGACTACACAATCGGAAGTATTGCCGACAAAAACGGATTCTGCCATAACTACAAGCTCTTTGTCAAGAAGTTCAAGGAGCAGTACGGATGCAGTCCCGGCGAGGCAAGAAAGCACGCTGCCGCTGAAAACAAGGATTCTTTCAGCAAGGAATAGTATAACAGCAACGGTTGTGTTTTTCAAGAGATAATCATGACGATTATTTTGTATTATGTTGACTTATTTCATATAGTAAATGCAAAGCATTTATTATGATTTATTTTAATGCCCTTGCAGATACGCAAATCAAAGATTTGCTCCCTGCATATCGGGCAATTATATCAAAAATCTTCGATTTTATGATATAAATTTAAGGGACGCAAAAAGCGTCCTTTTATTGTTTGCGGCAATTGCATGATAATGCCGAAATTCAAAGGGTTATGGGAGGATTCTTTTGTTAAATACAGAAAAAATATTATTCCTCTTTTATTTTTTGCAATGTAATGATATAATAGTATTTGACCGTAACGGTAAATTGCAAATAAGGAGAACTTATGAAAAACATTATATATCTTGACGGCTTATGGGGACTTCGCCTTGACGCCGCAAAGGAAGGTATTGAAAAGAAATTTTACAGTGATAGTTTTGCCGACAGCATTATGCTCCCGGCAACCCTCTCTATTGCCGGAAAAGGCGAAAAGAATACTGTCCGTGAAACAGGTTTTCTGACAGAGGAATATAAGTTTGAAGGCTGTGCGTGGTATCAGCGAAAGGTTATATTAAATGATATAGAAAGCAAAAATGTGAAGCTTTTCCTTGAAAGAACCAGGAAAACAATGCTCTGGGTAAACGGAACACAGGTCGGCGGACTGCTGGACAGTCTCAGCACACCTCATGTATACGATGTGGGCGGGTATCTGAAAAACGGTGAAAACATAATCACAGTCATGGTTGACAACACCGACTACCCCACAAGGGGCGGACACCTCACTTCCCCTGACACCCAGACCAACTGGAACGGTATCACCGGTGAGATATCACTGCGCACCTATGAAAACTGCTACGCTGAAAATATTCAGGTATTTCCGGATATCCAAAGCAAAACTGTAAGGGTAAGACTTCACCTTTGCGGCTGTGACAAGGCTGAATTAAGCGTTGTTGCGTTCATAGGAGATAACTGCTCTCCGCAGCAGCAGTTTGAAGTTACTGCCGATAAGGACGGCTTTGCTGAATTTACATATCAGATGGGTGAGAACATACACCTCTGGAGCGAGTATTCACCGGATATATACACCATGACTATAGAGTTTGCCAACGGCGATACCGAACATATCAGATTTGGCATGAGAGAGTTTAAGGCAGAGGGAATGGAATTTAAGATAAACGGCGAACCTGTTTTTCTCAGAGGAAAGCATGACGGACTTGTATTTCCTATGACAGGCGCTGCCCCAGCCGATGTTGAAAGCTGGGTAAAGGTGCTTAAAACCGCAAAGGACTACGGTATAAATCATTACCGTTTCCACACCTGCTGTCCTCCGGAGGCTGCATTTACAGCGGCTGATATGGTGGGTATCTACATGGAGCCGGAACTGCCATTCTGGGGTACTCTTCAGGCAGAGGGTGAGGACGGTTTTAACGCTGACGAGCAGGAATATCTTATAAACGAAGGTTATAAAATGATGGACGCTTTCGGAAATCACCCGTCTTTCTGTATGTTTTCTCTCGGAAACGAGCTTTGGGGAAATCCACAGCGCATGAACCAGATAATGAAGGATTACAAGGCTTACGACAACCGCCACCTTTACACAATGGGTTCAAACAATTTCCAGTTTTACCCGAACATTGTGGAAAATGATGACTTTTTCTGCGGTGTTCGTTTAAGCGGTGACAGGCTTATAAGAGGCTCTTACGCAATGTGCGATGCTCCTCTGGGTCACATTCAGACTGACAAGCCCAACACCTCCCACAGCTACGACACCATAATCTGTCCCCCGGTTTCTGAGGACGGCTCTGCTGTGGAGGGCGAAATTGAAATACAGTATGGCACAGGGGTAAAGAAAGTTAAGGTGACAGGCGGTTCGGGCGGTCTTAACCCGGAAATCCCCGTTGTTTCCCATGAAGTGGGACAGTATACATTCTACCCCGATTTTGACGAGATAAGCAAGTATACCGGAGTTCTGAAAGCTGAAAATTTTGAGATTTTCAAAGAACGGCTTGCGAAAAAGGGTATGCTTGAAAAGTGGAAAAAATTCTGTAAGTCTGCCGGACTATTTGCAGTTGAGTGTTACAAAAACGAGATTGAAACAGCAATGCGCTCAGAAAAGCTTGCCGGATTCCAACTGCTTGACCTGCAGGATTTCCCCGGACAGGGTACTGCGCTTGTGGGAATACTCAACCCATTTATGGAAAACAAGGGTTTTGTGACTGCCCAGAAGTGGCGTGGATTCTGCTCGGACAAGGTGTTGCTGGCACAGTTTGACGACTACGTTATTTCCGGCAGTGAGTTTACAGCCTGGATTTCCGCCCGCTGCTATATCCCCGGAGGATTCCCGGACGATTATATCCGCTGGGAAATTTCTGAGGACGGTCGTGTCCTTGACGGCGGTGAGATAGAGGCAAAAAAGCAGACGGGGCTTGTAAATCTTGGGGTGATAAACTGGAAAGTGCCTGAATATACAGTGCCGAAAAAGATAACCCTTACCCTTACCGCAAAAGACACCGAAAACAGCTACGACCTCTGGGTATTCCCGGAAACGGATATGCCGGAGAATACTGACGGTGTTGTCATGACCGAAAATCCCGAAGAGGCGCTGAGAGAACTGAAAAACGGCAGTAATGTACTGCTTATAACGGACAAGCTGAAAAACAGTATTGACGGCGTTTACTGTACCGATTTCTGGTGCTACCCCATGTTCCGTTCAATATCCGAGAGTATGAAAAAGCCTGTCCCCACAGGCACAATGGGACTGCTTATCGCAAAAAATCACGAATCCCTTTCCCTTTTCCCCAGCGAGCGTTATTCAACACCGCAGTGGTATAATATCGTAACAAGCGGAGTGTGTGCAGTTCTGGACGACGCACCGAAGGGGTATTACCCGATAGTTCAGACTATCGACAACTGGGAGCGCAATCACAAGCTGGGCAATGTCTTTGAGGCTGAGGTCGCAGAGGGAAAACTACTTGTCTGCACAATGTCCCTTGAAAAGCTTTTACAGAGCAGTGAGGGAAGATGGTTTGTTAAAAGTGTGCAAAACTACTGCGGCAGTGGGGAATTTGCACCCTCTTCAAGGCTTGATGAAGATTATATTATGTCGATTTTTGTATAAACATATAAATTTGTGTATTGAAAATTATGCAAACATACAGTATATGACCTTTAGGGGAATTTGCCCTAATTGCAGTTAAAAAATATGCTATAATTTAACCGTAAATATTATTGGGAGGTTTTTACTTATGGTTAAAAACAGAAACATTGCTGTCTGTATTATTCTCTCTATTGTTACCTGCGGAATCTACGGTATTTACTGGTTCATCTGCATGGTAAACGATGTTAATACAGTTTCAGACAAACCAAATGACACAAGCGGCGGAGTGGTTTTCCTTCTTTCTCTCATCACCTGCTCAATCTATCTCTGGGTATGGTTCTATAAAGCCGGAGAAAAGATTGAATACGCTCAGCAGAAGAGAGGTCTGCCGGCAACAAATAACGGGGTGCTTTACCTTGTTCTTGCATTATTTGGTCTTGGCATTGTAAGCTACTGCCTGATCCAGTCAGAGCTTAACAAGATGTCTTCAATGCCTGCATAATGAAAAAGAGAATTTTAAAAGTTATTTCAATGCTTGCTGCCGTTTTAGCAGCAGGCATTGTTTATTATCTGTCAACCTTTTTTATATCCGTAAAATGCCCCGTCAGAAGAACGACTGGTTTTTACTGTCCCGGCTGCGGCGTTACGAGAATGTTCAAGAACATGATAAAGCTGGATTTTTACAGTGCATTCCGAAGCAACTGCGCTGTGTTTGTCTTACTGCCCTTTTTTATACTGTTTTTTGCCATGAGAGCGTACGGCTATATCAAAACCGGAGTACCCCTTTACAATAAACCCATGAAGATAATGATAGCGGCAATGACCGTTTTTCTGCTGATATTTGCCGTTTTGAGAAATATACCCTGCTTTTCTTTTTTAGCACCCCCGTGAAAGGATTTTGAAATGGAATTTGTTTACCTGATAATATGCTTTCTGATATTATTTGTCATATATATCTATGCTGAAAACAAACTGCTTGTAGTAAAGAGATATATAGTCAGGACTGATATAAAAGGACTGAAAATCGTACAGATATCGGACATACACAAAAAGCGCTGTGGAAAATTGATTTGTTCCAAAGTAAGACAGCTTGAACCGGATATTATTCTGCTGACCGGCGATATTGTTTCACGTAAAGAAAGGGATTTTTCCCACCTTGACCGTCTGACTGCCGGACTTGCAAAGATATGTCCGGTCTATGCCTGTCCGGGAAACCATGAGTGTGACTTGCCGGAAAAGGAATACAGCGTATATAAGCACATCATGGAGAAAAACGGTATTAGCTATCTGGAAAACAGCCAGGCTGTGTATGAGCATAACGGCAGGCAGATAAAAATTTACGGTGCGGCGCTTAAAAAGGGTGTATACAAAAATCCTGAGGGCGGATATTCACATCTTGAAAGTTACACAACTCCCGAACTTGAAAATGCCATAGGAAAAAAGGACGGTTTCACCATACTCCTAGCCCACAACCCCTTCTGCTTTGACGCTTATGCACAGTGGGGGGCAGAGCTGGTATTCAGCGGTCACGTCCACGGAGGAGCAGTCCGGCTGCCATTTATAGGCGGTCTGCTTTCGCCTGAGAGGAAGTTTTTCCCGAAATACAGCAAGGGTGTATATAAGTCTGGGAAAACTGCAATGGTCGTTTCGGGGGGGATCGGAAAACTGAGAATTTTCAATCCGCCGGAAATTGTTTTTTTAGAAACGGAGTAATACTGAGGTGTAAACAATGAAAAAATTCTTATGTATCATATTGTCAATTTTAACCGCAGTATCACTTCAACTGCCTGTCTTTGCAGAAAGTGATTCTGAATACGGCGATTTCCGTTACCGGCTGTGCGATTCCGACGGTGACGGTGAAAATGACGGCATTAAAATAACCAGCTGTAAAAGTGATGTTGTCAAAGCTTTTATTCCGGACGAAATAGACGGTTTGCCGGTTAGAGAGCTTGGAAACGTGATTTTCATGGACTGCCCCAGTCTGAAATATGTGTATATACCGGAAACCGTCAATTACATCAATTTTCCTGTTAATACCGAAGACGGAAACGGCACATTTTCCGACTGCAATTCGATTTTCCAGATTGAAGTAAGTGAGGAAAATCAATTTTTCTCCAGTACAAACGGCGTGTTATTCAATAAGGACAAGACTGTCCTGCTTGTTTATCCGTGGGGCAATCCTCTCCCATGCTATAAAGTACCGGACACCGTTGAAATCATATATGCAGATTCATTTACTGGGACAAGGTGGCTGAAAAAGCTGATTCTGGGGGAAAACACAGCAAAAATCGGAGAATATGCGTTTGGTTACTGTACAGCCCTTAAAGGTATTGTTTTTTCTGATTCACTTAAAGAAATAGGCGGTGTGGCATTTAAGAACTGCACCTCTCTTATGTCAGCTGATATACCGGAATCAGTGGAAAAAATCGGTTTGTCGGCGTTTTACTGCTGTGATTCACTGCAAAAAATCACAATAAATAATCCTGTATGTGAAATAGCAGTAAGCGGAAGTTACGGAATGAACACCATTTCTGAAACAGCAGTTATTCATGGATACACCGGTTCAACTGCACAGGAGTATGCTGAGAAATACGGCAGGATATTCATTCCGGTTGACAAGCCGTAATTAAAAAACTTCTATGAATAATGTCTTAAAAATCTGTCAATTATACCTGTGAGGTGAATGACATGAAGAAAACAGACATTATTTTACTTAGCGGACTTATAGGAGCGATACTCTTTTCAAATTTTGCACAGTTTCAGTCAACACTTTCCGGACTGGAAAACGAAGTACTGAGAATGCACATTCTTGCCAATTCCGACAGTGAAGAGGACCAGCAGCTTAAAATTAAGGTAAGGGACAGTCTGCTTGAACATTCGGAGGAGATTTTCGGAGAGTGCAGTACACTGGAGGAGATGAAAGTTACTGCCGGGGAAAATCTTGATTATATAAATGAAATCGTACTTGAAGTTATCGACGAGAACGGTTTTGACTACGGCGCACAGAGCAGCCTTGTGAATATGGAGTTTGACGACCGTGTTTACGGTGACCTGACAATGCCGGCTGGAAATTACGATGCACTGAGGATAACGATAGGGGAGGCGCAGGGGCATAACTGGTGGTGTGTGATGTATCCGCCGCTGTGTATTCCGGCAGCAGAAACGGTAAGCGCAGATACCGATACCGCAGAAGATTACTTTACAAAAGATGAACTGGACGTTATGGAGAACCCGGAGAATTACCAGGTGAAGTTCAAATGTGCAGAGGTTTTCAGAGGAATAAAAAAGAAGATTTCTGACATTTTCTGATAATAAAAGCCTGAGAAGAAATTAATCCTCTCAGGCTTTATTTTTTTTATTTATTTATTTATCCCATTGTAACAACAATCTTATTTTCAGCCGCAAGCTTATCAGCCGGAACATAGTTTCCGTCAAGCTTTTCGCCGTTGAGAGTGATTTCCTTTACGCCGCCTTCAACATGGTTGGGGTTCTGTACATCAATTGAAAGCTGTTTGCCCCTGAATGTCTTTTCAATCTTAAAACCGTCCCACTCGGAAGGAATCGCCGGGGAAATAACCAGTCCGTCAGCGTCCGGGCGCATACCGCAGATACCCTCAACACAGCCTACCATAACTGTTGACGCAGTACCTGTCAGCCAGTGAACGTGTGAACGTCCCTCGAAAGGTGATGCCTTGCTCTCTGTGAACTGTCCGTGAGCGTAAGGCTCAATGACTCTGATTTCAGCCTTGTCGTTCATTGCTGCCGGTGAGCTTTCCATGAAGTACTCAAAGGCTCTGTTTCCGTGACCTAAGAGTGACTCAGCAAGAATAAGCCAGCCCTGTGACTGTGAGAAGATACCGCCGTTTTCCTTTGTGTCAGCGTTGAAGATGTGCATAAGCGCACCGTCAAAGTAGTGATCCTTGTAAGGCGGTTCAAGCAGCTTTGCACCGTATGGTGTGTTGAGTATATCGTGAACGCTGTTCATAGCCTTTTCAGCCTGTTCAGCGGACGCAAACTTTGAAATAACACTCCAGCTCTGAGGATTCAGCCACATATTAGCCTCCGGGTCTTTCTTTGCGCCTACGATTACGCCGTCCTCACGGATTCCTCTGATAAATCTGTCCTCGTCCCAGCACTTTTCAAGTGATGCGCCAAGTTCAGCCTGTACCTTTTCGATGTATGCCTTGTACTCGCTGTCGTTTCTCTCAGCAGCCATGTCCTTTATAACGTTCATAGCGTAGTAAAGCTGGAATGCAACGAATGTGGACTCGCCCTTTGCACCCAGTCTCAGACAGTCGTTCCAGTCAGCGTGAAGTCCGGCTGGCATTGAGTGTGCGCCCAGTCTTTCCATGGAGAAACGGATTGCATTTTTCAGATGGTCATAAACTGTAGCCTCGCCGCCGTTAGCGTAAACGATAACCTCGTCTAAAAATGCCTTGTTTCCGCTTTCGCCGATGTACTTTACAATTGTCGGGAACAGCCACAGAGCGTCGTCTGCACGGTAGGACGGGTGACCTGTTTCCTTTACATACTCAGGGTCGTCCGGTGTATTTTCGTGACCTGCATTGTGGTTGAACTTAACCAGCGGCAGACCTCCGCCGTTGTCAACCTGTGCGGAGAGCATGAAACGGATTTTGTCCGCAGCCATTTCCGGGTCAAGGTGGATAATACCCTGGATATCCTGGACTGTATCACGGTAGCCGTAACCGTTTCTCAGACCGCAGTAAACGAATGATGCGGCTCTTGACCAGATAAATGTGATAAAGCACTGGAAAGCGTTCCACACGTTAATCATGTTGTTGAACTCCTCAGACGGTGTTTCAACCTGGAAACGGTCGAGGGTTGCGTGCCAGTAGTTTTTCAGCTCAGCGATTTCAGCGTCGCACTTGCCGGCAGTCTTGTACTCGTTTAAAATAGCGTCAGCCTGTGTATTGTCCTTCTGACCGAGAATGTAAACAAGCTCGATAGTCTGTCCCGGTTCAAGGGTTATGTCAGACTGCAAAGCACCGCAGGCGTTTGAGTTGAAGTTCATTGAATTGTCGAGTTTGCCGTTTTCAACAGCAACAGGGTTTGAGTATGTTCTGTATGAACCTATGAAGTTGTCGAGATTACCGCATGATGCAGTAACGTCAGCACCAACCATTCCGAAGAAACGCTCTCTGTGGTTTGAGCCTGTTTCGTCCTTGCCGGAATTTTCATTGATATGCTGTAAAACCTTGTTGCCCTCAAAGCTTGTTCTTGTAATGAACAGAGTGTACTGGAGGTTTACCTGGTCCTGTTCGTAGTTGTTGTCGTTAGTAAATTCAACGAAACCGAAAACTGAGAGTTTTCTTGCCTTGCTGTCATTGTTTGTAATCTTGCTGCGCCATACCTCGTATGTCTTGCCGTTTGGCACGTAGTAGGTGGTTTCAGCCTTGATGTCAGCGTATTCTGAACTGATAACTGTATAAGCAGTACCGTGGCGGCACTCGCTCTTATACTTGTACATAGGCTTGCCTACAGGCTGCCATGATGCAGACCAGTAATCAGCAGTATCGTTATCTCTTATGTAGATGTAGCGGCCAGGGAGCGCCATCATAGAGTTAAAGCGGTAGCGGCTGATTCTTCCGTTTGCGCCGGACTTTACAAAGCTGTAGCCGGCAGCGTTGTTGGAAATGATTGCACCGTATTCCGGTGAACCGAGGTAGTTTACCCATGGTGC
>CAMCMW010000019.1 GCA_945876155.1 uncultured Ruminococcus sp.
TGTCTGCCTTCTTCTCTTGACACTTCTATATCAGTTATTCTGTCATGCAGAGCAAGTTCTCTCCTTCTTGCCAGTTCCTTCATTTTTTCGTCTGCACTCATTTCTCTGAGTATCAGTACAGCTTCCTGTATTTCCTTTACATTTGTCTGTTCCAGCATTTCAAGCTCACCCTCCGTTTCTGCATTTATCAGCTGCATCCACAGTTTCATCTTATTTCCTTTATCAGGCTTTTTGTTTATCTTTTTCAGCTCAAAGAAATGTATTGACATCTTATCTGATAAAAGTGTATGCCTGTTCTTTTCCATAACCTGAAAATGTGAATGAAAATCTTCTGTGTCCTCAAACATATTAAAGTTTATTATATTTATGCATATTGTCTGGGGCAGTTCATTATATTTTCTTCCGCTTTTAAGACTGCCTGAATAAAGCTTTGCCCAGTAAAATAATGTACGGTTTTCAAATGCTTTTTCATTGCATACCTGCATTTCAATATTTATCTGCTTATCTCCGACATTCATCAGAATATCCAGTCTGCTGAACTTGTCATCAATATCTTCCGGTAAAAGCTCAACATTATCCATTACAATATTTGTTATTGAATCTTCCGGCAGTTCAAGTACACTTTCAAGAAACTTTTTCAAGGTATTCTCATTATTCTTATTTGCAAACATTTTCTTGAATATTACATCAAGTTTAAGTTTTACTATGTTTTTATCTGATGACATTTTGTTGTTCCTCTTTCTGTCTTTTTACATTTTCATTATAGCATAGTAATGTTCAAATTGCAACTAAAAATGTTATATTTACCAAATTATTACTATCGCCAACTTATTTGAAATAAAATCCACCAGGATATTTTTATTAGAATTGGTCACCACTACCATATTTATCATATTTTCAAAAGGGCTGTTATTATCCGTATCAGCATTTTATCCCCAAAGAAAAAATCACCCTTATGGCTATATGTTATCGAAACCGCAATAGAATCGATTTAAAGCCATAAGGGTTTCTTAATTTCCAAATGCTTTTTATTCTCACTTATATATTCATTACTATTATATTTATAATATTTTTAAAATAATATAATAATAATATTATTATACAGATATACTTTCAAAAAAATCAATAAAATAAGAATAGATTAATTAACATTATTGCCCCGTAAGTGGCTGACAGCAGACGAGAGTCGGCGAGTACTGCTGGCATTGCTCGATGCAATCGCCTGCATGGAGTGCCACTGCCCGTGCAGGGCAAATAAAACAAAACGATTTTATAATATTATCTTGCTATCTTTTATCAATTCCTTTGTAATAACAAGATTCCATCCCTTCATACGACTGTGCCAACTTTTATGTTTGTAAAAGTGAAATATGGGCAATTTCAAAGCAACCTTATACCGATAAAGTAAATAAACATATCAAATTGTCATCCATGCAAATTTTCATAAAGGGACTTGATTTTTCTTTGAAAATAATGTATACTTTTATAAAAGCGTTGAAATAAGTGTAGGAGTGATTATATGCAAAAAAAGGAAAACAATTTCAATCAAAGAAAAATTGCAAAATTCATTCTGAAAAAAGGTGAAACCTCCAAACAGGAAATTGCATCTGAATTGGGACTCAGTATGCCTACAGTTTTGCAGAACGTAAAAGAACTTGTTCAAAACGGACTGGTAATAGAAACTGGAAAATATGAGTCTACTGGCGGAAGAAAGGCAGCAGTTTTGTCTATTGCAGAACAATTCAGAACAGCTGTGGGAATTGATATAACTGCCAATCATATCAGTTATGTCCTTATGGATCTTTGTGGGAAAGTGATTGCGAAAAAACGAATGAAATCAGTATTTGCAAATAATTCTGCGTATTATGAAAGTGTTGCCGATAATCTGGAAAAGTTTTTGCGTGATACAGATACTGATAGAAAAAAAATTCTTGGTGTAGGATTTTCTTTGCCCGGAATCATAAATAAACACGATGATGTTCTTGTACGTTCTCATGTGTTGAAACAGAACCACATGAATCTGAAACCATTAAGTCAGAGGATTCCATTTCCTGTTTCATACGAAAATGATGCCAATAGCGCTCTGTTTGCGGAAACACATCATATTGACACGGATATGATTTATCTTTCTCTTAGCAACAGTGTTGGTGGAGCGATTTATCTGAACGGAAAAATTTTTGAAGGCAATAATCGCCGAGGTGCCGAATTTGGACACATGATCGTGGAATTAAATGGGAAAACCTGTTATTGCGGAAAAAAAGGCTGTGCTGACGCATATTGTTCAGCCACAGTTCTTCTGAAATATGCGGATTCCTTAGAGGACTTTTTTGAACGTCTGCAAGACGGCGATACAGAAATTCAGACAGCGTGGGACAACTATCTGGATCGCCTTGCTGTTCTGATTACCAATCTGAGAATGGCATTTGACTGTGATATTATGCTCGGAGGTTATGTGGGAGGTTATCTGAAACAATATATGCCAGAACTGAGCCGAAAGGCAGTACAGTATAATATGTTTGAAAACGACACATTATATCTGAAAAATTGTACCTATGAACGGGAAGCATCTGCTATCGGTGCAGCAATGTATTTCTTTGATTCTTATCTGAATTCTTTGTGAGACAATTTATAAACGTAATGCCTCGGGTTATTGCTCGGGGCTTTTTTGTGCACTTTGTGCAAAACAGAAACTTTGTATTTGTAAGAAAAAGAGAAACTGTGTTTTTTCGACAAAAGCTATTGACAAATACAAAGATGTAGTGTATACTGTAGTCAGTTACATAAAGCGTTTTATAAAAGTGATTATGAAACGAAAAATGAGCGAAAAATCTGATATGAAAAAGGAGCGATTGTTATGTTACAGCAGGTTATGACAAATTCAAAGGAAATCACATTCAACGAGGTGCCGGTACCGGAAATCACAGCAGATCAGGTTCTGGTGAAGATTATGAAAATCGGTGTATGCGGTTCGGACATCCATGTGTATCACGGAAAGCATCCGTTTACCTCTTATCCGGTTACACAGGGACATGAGGTGTCCGGCGAAATTGTAAAGCTCGGAGAAAAAGTAACAGGATTTACAGTAGGACAAAAGGTAACGATTCAGCCGCAGGTGGTATGCGGAAAGTGCTATCCCTGCCGTCACGGCAAGTACAATCTCTGTGAAGAACTCAAGGTTATGGGATTCCAGACAACAGGTACAGCTTCCGAATTCTTTGCTGTCGATGCTGCAAAGGTAACAGCACTTCCGGAAGATATGTCCTATGACGAGGGTGCAATGATCGAACCGTTGGCAGTTGCTGTTCATGCAGTAAAACGTGCAGGCGATGTCAAGGGTATGAAAATTGCAGTTCTGGGCGCAGGTCCAATTGGAATTCTGGTAGCACAGACAGCAAAAGGTCTGGGCGCTGAAAGCGTAATGATAACTGATGTCAGTGACCTTCGTCTGGAAAAGGCAAAAGAATGCGGTGTTGATTTCTGCATCAATACGAAAGAAAAGGATTTCGGTGAGGCAATGCTGGAGAATTTCGGACCGGATAAAGCAGATGTGATCTACGACTGTGCAGGAAACAATATCACCATGGGTCAGGCTATAAAGTATGCGAGAAAAGGCAGTACAATTATTCTTGTAGCTGTATTTGCCGGTATGGCTGAGATTGATCTTGCAGTACTGAACGACCATGAACTTGACCTGAACACATCTATGATGTACAGAAATGAAGACTATATTGATGCAATAAGTCTTGTTAATGAAGGAAAGGTTGTACTCAAGCCGCTGATTTCCAAGCACTTTGCTTTTAAGGATTACAAGGCAGCATATGAGTACATAGACTCAAACAGAGAAACAACCATGAAGGTTATTATTGACGTTCAGGAATAACATGAAAAGTGAGGGGCAGGAAATGAAAGATAACGATACAAATATCAAAATACCGTTTATCAGTAAATTTGCTTATGGTATGGGTGATGTAGGCTGTAATTTCAGCTGGATGTTCGTTGGTAATTTTCTTATGATTTTTTATACCGATGTATTCGGTATCAGTATGAGTGCTGTTGCTACATTGATGCTGTTCTCCCGATTCTGGGACGCCATAAATGATCCAATTGTAGGCAGTCTGACTGACCGAACAAATACTCGCTGGGGACGTTATCGTCCCTGGCTGCTCGTCGCAGCACCGCTGACCGCAATTGTGCTGATGATTTCATTTTGGGCACATCCGGACTGGAGCAGCACTGCCAAAATAGTATATATGACCATAACCTACTGTATTCTGGTACTGGGTTATACCTGTGTCAATATTCCATATGGAACTCTCTGTGGTGCTATGACACAGAACATTGAAGAACGTGCAAAAATCAATACCTTCCGTTCCGTCAGTGCCATGATTGCCATAGGTATTATCAATATTATCACACTGCCCCTGATTTCCAGACTGGGCGGCGGCAGTGATAAGCGTGGTTATCTGCTGGTAGCTGTACTTTATGGTGCAATTTTTGCTGCCTGTCATATTTTCTGCTTTGCTAAGACAAAGGAAGCAGTAACCATTCCGGAAAAGAAGAAAATCCCCATAAAGCTGCAAATTCAGACTGTGCTTCAGAATAAGCCCTATCTGCTGGCATTACTGGGACAGTTCTTGTTTGGTGTAACACTCTATGGAAGAAATGCAGATGCATTGTACTATTTTAAGTATGTGGAGGGAACTGAATCCCTGTTTACTACTTATTCCATGGCAATTATTATTCCATCAATTATCGGTGCCGGACTGTTTCCTGTTATTTTCAGATGGACAGGAAATAAAGGCAGAGCTGCCTCTATATTAGCACTTGGAACAGGTGTGTGTATGCTGTCACTGTATCTGTTCAGCCCCGTAAAGACACCAGTTCCGTTCTATATCTGTTCTGGTCTGACACAGTTTTTCTTTGCAGGTTTTAACACAGCTATTTATGCCATTATTCCCGACTGTGTAGAATATGGAGAATGGAAAACCGGTATCCGCAATGACGGTTTCCAGTATGCATTTATCTCTCTTGGAAATAAAATTGGAATGGCAGTCGGTACATCTGTTCTTGCGGCAGTGCTGAGTGCAGCTGGTTTTGAGGCAAATATGCAGCAGAATGAAAATGTGCTTTCGATTATGAAACACAGCTTTTCTACCATTCCGGGAATTCTTTGGATAGTCACAGCAATTGCACTGTTTTTCTACAGACTGAACAAGAAATCCTATAACAAAATTGTAGCTGAAATCAAGGAAAGGAGTAATACAAATGTTTGATGTAACAGCTTTAGGAGAAATGCTGATTGATTTTACCATGCAGGGCAGGAATGAGCAGGGACAAAGAATATTTGCTCAGAATGCAGGCGGTGCACCGGCAAATGTCATGGCGGCTATGGCGAAGCTTGGCGCAAGAACTGCCTTTATCGGAAAAGCCGGAAATGATATGCACGGCAGATTTCTCAAAGAAACGCTTGATAACTGTGGCATTGATAGTACAGGTTTTATATTAAGTGATGATTATTTTACCACTCTGGCGTTTGTAGATGTCAAGGAAAATGGAGAACGTGAATTTTCTTTTGCAAGAAATCACGGTGCAGATAAAATGTTATCTATAAGTGATATACCTTTTGATATGATTTCAAACAGCCATATTTTGCACATTGGTTCAATTTCACTTACAGCTGAACCGTGCAGGAGTGCTACTATGTGTGCAGTAAGAGAAGCAAAACGTGCGAACTGTGTAATCTCTTACGATCCGAATTACAGAGATTCTCTATGGAGCGGAAAACAGGAAGCTGTCAGTCAGATGCGCAGTATGCTGAAATATGCTGATCTGGTTAAGATTTCTGAAGAAGAAACAGAATTGATGACAGACGAATCCGACTATGAAAAAGCAGCAGAAGCCTTGTTGCGTCAGGGAGTGAAAGTTGCTGTAATCACATTAGGCAAACTGGGCGCTTATGTACGGACATCTGACGGCGGTCAGATCGTCAAGGGTTTCAGAAATAAAGCATTAGATGCAACCGGAGCCGGCGACGCATTCTGGGGTGGATTTCTCTACCAGTTCTGTCGCTGCGGAAGACTTCCGGAAGAGGTATCTGTTTCTGAAACGGCATCATTTGCAGATTTCGGAAACGCTGTTGCAAGTGTCTGCGTTGAAAGCTATGGAGCGATTCCGGCAATGCCAACCATGGAACAGGTTATAGAAAAAATGCAGGAAGAAAGGCAGGAATAAAACATGGAGATGAAAGATATTGCAACAGGACTACAGCATATTGGTATACCAACAAATGATATTGCCGTGACTATTGCATTCTACGAAAAACTGGGATTTACCATTGCACTGCGTACAGAAAACAAGGAAGCAAAGGAACAGGTTGCTTTTTTGCAGCTTGGCAATCTGATGATTTAGACCTATGAAAACCATCAGGCTGCAATGTGTTCAGGTGCAGTAGATCACATTGCAATTGATGTGAAAGATATTGAATCAGCGCTTTCCTTTGTAAACGAGCGAAATCTGAATAATCTTAATGATTGTATTCATTTTCTTCCATTCTGGGAAAACGGCGTAAGATTTTTCAAAATCGAAGGTCCGAATAAGGAAATAATCGAATTCAGTCAGATTGTTTAAAATATCGATGCACCCTATTAAGGCACGGATAAGAGTCAATCCCAAATTCTGTGTAAACAAGAAATAGTGCAATAGAAAAATTTATTATGAGACCGGATGCGGAAGCAGTCGGTCTTATCTGCATATTATCACATTATTTGATTGTCAAGATAAAATGGAGTCTTACATTAGTGAGGAGCAGGGACATTGCCGCACGCAGTGCCACTGCCCGTGCAGGGCATATTATTTATACAACAGCCTCAACTATTCTCTTTCCATTAACTTCAATAGAACGAACGCCGGCTTTCTTATTTTTATTAAAATTGAAGCTAAGCATATAGCCGATATTTGTTTCATAATAATCAAGATATTCAGTAAGTTGCCGTTCACCACGGGTGTTATATTCTTCACCATGCCAAATTTTCAGTTCAACAATGTACTGCTTACCATGATAGTCGATTATCAGGTCGGTTCGCTTATTATCTCTGGTTCTTGATTCTACATAGTAGTTTCCAGTGCCATTAATTATTGGTCTGACAAACAGCATAAAGTACTTTCTGCCAACGTCCTCAACAAACTCTTCAGGTTTGCTGCCATAGATATTTGTAAAGGTCTGAACAAAGCGTTCAAGAATCTTTTCCATATTAAGATTACCGTTTTCTATGAAAAGGTTCTTTTCATTTGAACTTACTTTTGAAATTTCATTGGTTGTTATTTCAATAGACATAAACCAATTGTAAATCCGTGTTTCAAATATTCTGTTTGAGATTGCAACAATATTATCGTCGTTCTTTATAAATCCATACATCAAAGCAGTGCTTATTATTGCATCATCTTGATTAAATGGGATTTTTTGACCTTCAAAAAGAATCGTGTAAACAAGATTTCTAAGCATTCCGTCATCTTCAAGTTTATTTATAAGAGATTCAAATAATGGAGATTTTTCAAGCAGAATCATTCTGATTGCTTCAAGAAAGCCTTCCTTTGTCCATGGACTGATTTCAGAGTCGATTTTTTCATCAAGGCATCTGCATATATCAGAAACAAGTACAGGATAGCCTGATGTATAATCATATATCATTTCAGACATTTTCTTTATGTCCATACCTGTATGGTTGTCTTTTTCATATTCAGAAAGCATTCCGGCAATATCATTTACGGAGAAACTCATATCAATATCAAAAGACACTGCTATATTCCAGGGACTGTTATGTCTGTGTTCGTTGTCAGGACGAAGCTTCTGTCTGAGATTACGCACATCATGTACTCCTGCAAGTATTACAGACTGGAATGTAGGCTTACGATTTCTTTTCAGATAATATCCTCTCAGCTGAGCAAGGAAATCAAGAAAAACCTGATTGTTTGATGCCTGGTCAACTTCGTCAATCATTAACACTACTGGTTTCTCAGACTCCTTACACAACTGACTGAGCGTTTTAAACAGTTCACCAAGTTTCAGATTTTCCTTATCCTGAAGCTGCTCAAAAGATTGTATAACAGTATCAGAAATATCTGTCCTGATTTCCAGAACTTCACATAATTCTCTTGTAAAAGCCTGAGTAAAGGTTCTTTCCGTTTCAAAATCATCAGAACTCAGAAATTGAAAATCAAGATTTATTACAATATAACTATCCGCAAGATATGATTCAAGGGCTTCAAGCGTTGTCGTTTTTCCGTACTGTCTTCCACGATTGATAGTAAAGTACATACCATTATCAATCATGTGCTTTATCTCTTCAAGTCTTGAATCCAGATTCACCATATAATGTTCCCTGGGATTACATGAACCAGTTATATTGAATCTTCTCCGCATATTCGCTCACCTGCCCTTATTTACTTATTTATAAGTATATCATATTTTTCAGAAAAATCAAGTATATGGCTGATTAATTGGCAAGTGTCTGACAAACTCAAGTTATTACCCGTGTAGGGTGTACAGCAGTTTTATCATACGCTTTATAAATATTATGTCCACCAAAAAAGTCGCTTGACACCTTATATGGTGTCATGGTATAATATAATTAACGAAGTCATTGAAAATGGAGAGGAGTGACCTGTATGAAAACTCTTAATGAATATATGAAATTGCCGTACAGAATGGAAATTGTTCCTGATGTGGAAGAAAACGGATACGTTGTATCATATCCTGAATTACCTGGCTGCATTACTTGTTCTGAAACTTTGGAACAAGCTGTTTCAAATGCCGAAGAAGCCAAAAGAGAATGGCTTGCTGCTGCAATTGAAGAGGGACTTGAAATACCTGAGCCTGTTAATATAAATGAATATTCAGGTCAGTTTAAGCTTCGTATTCCAAAATCCCTGCACCACACTTTAGCAGTTCATGCCAAGGAAGAAGGTATCAGCATGAATCAGTATTGTGTTTATCTTCTTACCAAAAATGATACCCTGACTCACATTTAATTTTTATCCCGTCAGAAATGACGGGATTTTTATCTTTAGTAAGTCAGGATTTTTTAAAAATCATCTTTTTTTCTGCTGTGGTCTTGAACCTGCACACTTACCATTCAATAGTTTCGATATGCGTTTCCTCTTTTTTCCTCACTTTGAAAGTAAACTTACCATCTGCTCTGCCTACTACAACCCAGTCATCAAAGTGTCTGTATACCTGATTGTACTTGTCATACAGACATCCGACAGGAAACTTATCTTTGAGCAGGGTGACAAGTATTTCCTTTGCAGAAATATTGAGATTTTCCGCAAGAAATTCTCTGAACTCAGGATTCTCGTTATAGTAAAACCAGAATATATGTATCACCAGACTATATCTTATCTCATCAAGGTAATCGAATTCAAAGTCACAATCATTTTCTTTAAGATAGTCGGTGATAAATTCAAGTGGAATTTTTATCCTGAATGGTCCCGGAATAACGTAATACCACTTGTTATCAGTATCATAAAAATAGCCGTAATCTACAAATGATATTTTGCTGAAAATCTGCCGTTCACTTGTCCCCTGCCAGAACGGATACCCTGTAAGTTCATGCGAATCATACCAGTCTCCGTTTCCATTTTCGCTTCCGGGTTTTCCTATTCTTCCTGTCTGCCCGAGTCCAAAAAGATAATCAACCTTTTCCGGATCATTATACCACGAGATTAATCTCATTCCTGTATTCTGACAATATCCTCCATTACCCGACCAGCCATACTGAACACTACCGTCAGAAAGCCTTCTCGCCATTACACTTATATCTCCCATATAGTTTCCTCCTATACTACCAACCATCACATTTTTTGAGTTGGCGTCTTAAACAATCTTCTTTCAAATGTATATTTTTTCGTAACATCATCAAGGATTCCCAAACCGTAATTCAGACAAAAAACAACCTTATCCCTGTATACCGTAATACTCGTGATATAGTCTTGAACGAACGTACGGAAACGCAGATTATCCTCTTTTAATTCATAAAACCGATTTATCAGATTGCTGTAATCAGAATAACTGACAGACTCTATTTTATGAAGATTATCAATTGCATATTCCAAATCGTTTTTGCCTGACTCCAGAGTGTTTATCTTCTCATAAGTTTCAATGGATTTTTCTTTTTTACTATGAAGCTTAATGAGCTCTGTGTTCATCTTATCAAGCTCCCTGTTCAAGGATTTTCTCATAGCCGGAATCCTGCAATTATACCTTTCGATACGTTTATTAAGCCCGGCAATTCGTTTTTTCATTGCTAATTCATTAAACATTTCCCGTTCCAGTTACTTCACAGTATGTTCATCCAGTCTGGCACTATCAACCTCCTTTATATTAGAGCAGTCAGCTTTGTATGATGTACAGCAATATACGTTGAAAGTATATTTCCCAAAGCGTTTTCTTGCGAACATTTTCTTGCCGCATTCTCCGCAAACTACGATACCCGAACACAGATAGAAATGCTTTGAGCCTAACTGCCCCTTAGCAGTTACGGATTTTCTTCTTTCAGCCGCTTTCTGAAAAGTTTCCATGGATATGATAGCAGGACAGCCTCCTGTAATTCTTATTATTTCCTCTTCCGGCTTATAGCGGTGACTATAGTCCTTTGAAGAAGAACAGTTGTATACATAAGTACCTGTGTATTTCAGATTGTTCAGTATCTCATAGAATGATACAGAATTCGGCATGAATTTATTTCCTTTTTTAGTGACATACCCCTTTGAATTAAGATATTCAGCTATATTACGATAACTGTATCCGTTTATATACATATCATAGATTATCCTGACAGCCTCAGCTTCACGCTCGTTGATGACAAGCTTCTTATTCTCTCCGACATCATACCCTAAAGGTGCGGATCCTCCTGTGTGCTTACAGTGAAACGCATTTTCCTTTAAGCCCTTCATGACCTCTCTTGCAATATTTGAAGAATAGTACTCCCCTATTGACTCAAGCATTGATTCAAGAATAATTGATTCGGGCGAATCATCAAGTCTTTCAAGAACACTGTACAAGCGTACACCGTTATGTTTAAGCTTATTCTTATAAATCGCAGAATCGTATCTGTTGCAACTGAATCTGTGTCCAGCTTATGTACGAGAACTATATCAAACATTCCTTTTCCGCTGTCTTCAATCATACGCTGAAAACTGGGTCTGCGGTCATTGGTAGCCGAATATGCCTCGTCAACATAAGTTTCTACAATTTTCCATTTATTCTGAGTACAGAAATCCTTCATTGCCCTGACCTGTGCATCAATAGATTCTGTTCTCTGATTGTCCGAAGAAAACCTTGCATACAAGGCTGCTCTTTTAATTTCAATCATTTTCTTTTCCTTCCGCTGCAGCATTTTTAGTTTATCACACTTCATCTCAAAATGCTACTATTTTTTTGGAAGTTTTGAAGAAAATCTTCGTTTATAACAATTGAGTGGGACAGTTCAGACCGAAACCTACGCTTTTCACAAATTCAGATTGATTCAATACAAAAATAACAGTTCCGAAGGTCAACACTACAATATTTCGCATATTTTCAAAAGTGCTGTTATTGTACGTATCAGCATTTTGCCCTCGAAGAAAAAATCACCCTTATGGCTATATTTTATCGAAACTGCAACAGAATCGATTTAAAGCCATAAGGGTTTCTTAATTTC
>CAMCMW010000020.1 GCA_945876155.1 uncultured Ruminococcus sp.
TGGTTTTTAACATCTTTCTGAATTTCATGGGCAGCCTCCGTAATCCGTAATCTGTTTCTTATATTATAATAACACATTTATATAATCTCTGTCAAATATTTTCGCCCAAAATACAGCTCTGTACTGAACTTACCACTGATATACACCTTTTTTTGTGAAAAAAGTGCAAATCCCTGTATAAAATTTCTATGTGCAATGGGTTAAATTTTCTTGACATTGCCAGGTAAATTATATATAATTAGAGTGAAGGAATGTATGCGCAGACATATCCCTGTGCTTCTTCTGAAAAGTTATTATTCCAAAAGGAGAATCCACTAAATGAAGATTAAAAGAATTCTTGCCGCACTTGCAGCTATGACTATGATGGCTGTAACTCTTACTGCCTGCGGCGGCGGTTCGGACAAGTCCGGCTCTGAGGCATCAAGAACAAAGTCCGAAGATGATGTAAAGATTTCTGCTGACTCAGCTATCAATGAGGGAGACCCTGACATCAAGGGTCAGACTATCAAGTGGCTCAGCTACTATGACGTTAACCCGACAGGCAATGACGACCGTTCAATCGCTCTTACTCTCTTTGAGGACGTTTACGGCGGAAAGGTTGAATGGATATCAACTACATACGAGACAAAGTACGACGACCTTGCAAACAGACTTTTAAGCGGTGACCCTGTTGATATGTTCCCTTATGAGTGGGACGCAGTACCAAACGGCGTATACAAGAACCAGTATCAGCCTCTTGACGATTATATCGACCTGGACGACGAACTCTGGGCAGACGTTAAGGGTCTGGCTGACAAAATGGAATACAAGGGCGCACACTATGTTATACCTTACTGCATAAGCGACCCTGTTTGTATCATGTACAGCAGACAGATGATGGAAGACGAAGGTCTTGACGATCCGTATGAACTCTATCAGAAGGGCGAATGGGACTGGGACGCTTTCATGTCAATGATGAAGAGCTTCGTAAACAACGCTGACGACGGCGAAACAAGATACGGCTGCACAGGCTGGTTCGGTCCGGCTATCGTTCAGTCAACAGGTCAGACTATCGTAAACTACGACGGCACTAAGTTTACAAACAACGTTATGAGCCCTGAAATCGAAAAGGCTGAGCTTATCCTTGAAGAAATCGCAAACACAAATCTCTACGACACAGCATGGCACAGCTACTTCCCTGACGACGGCTCATGCCTGTTCTACGGTATGGCTCCATGGGCGCTTTCAGAGTCAAACGGCAAGAATCCTGACGCAGATATCTTCCTTGTACCGTTCCCGAAAATGCCGGGTTCAGATGAGTACTACCTCTGCTGCTCATTCGGTGCAAAGATGCTGGTTGCAAACTCTGACAAGGGCGACGCTGTTGCAGCATACATCAAGTGCGAAAGAATCGCTGCTTCAGACGACCAGTACACAGCAGCTGCAAGAGAAAAGGCTCTTATCCCGACAGTTAACGCAAGCGGCGAAAAGACAAAGTATATAACAGAAGAACAGTGGGATATGTGGCAGTCACTTATGGACCCTGCAAATGTAACTCCTGTATTTGACTTCGGCAATGGTATGGGTACAAGAATGACTGACGAAACATACGATTACAACACAAGAGGTGTTATGAAGAACCTCACAGACGCTCTTATCACAAAGTATGAGGGCGCACCGTCAACATGGGCAGAACTCCGTGACGCATGGAAGGCTGTTATTGACGAGGAAATCGTAAAGTATAATTAATTTAAATTTATACGCCAGAGGGAATGCGTAAGCATTCCCTTTTTGCTTATTCAAAATAACGGGCGATCAATGGTCGCACCTACCAAAGGAGGTAACCATGCTTTTTATTCATTATCCAAAATGCACAACCTGTCAGAAAGCTAAAAAGTGGCTTGACTCCCACAACATCTCATACACAGAAAGGCACATAAAAGAGGAAAATCCGACCCTTGACGAGCTTACCCGGTGGTACAAGGCGTCCGGACTGCCCCTGAAAAAATTCTTTAATACAAGCGGTATGCTTTACCGTGAAATGGGTTTAAAGGACAAGCTTGCCGATATGCCCGAAGAAGAACAGCTGAAACTTTTAGCCTCTGACGGTATGCTGGTAAAACGACCCATAATCGTAAAGGGTGACACGGTTCTGACCGGTTTCAGAGAAAAGGAATGGGAGGAAAAGCTGATATAATGAATGCCTGCGATATTATTTTCAAGACACGGCGTAAACAGCCACTGAGCTATGACGAGATGAAGTGGTTTATTGACGGCTACGTTAAAGGTGATATCCCCGATTATCAGGTTTCCGCATGGCTTATGGCAGTCTGCTTTAACTCTCTCACCAAAGAGGAAACGAAAAATCTCACCCTTATTATGAGGGATTCCGGCGAAACTGCTGACCTGTCCGCCGTTGGTGCAGTAACAGCCGACAAACACAGCACAGGGGGTATCGGTGACAAGACAAGCCTTATTATTGCACCGGTCTGCGCTGCCTGCGGACTTCATGTTCCGAAAATGTCGGGAAGGGGTCTTGGCTTTACCGGCGGTACGATAGACAAACTGGAAAGTATTCCCGGATTCAACGTAAGCATTGACTTTGAAAAGTATGTGGAAAACATCAGAACAGTCGGCACAGCCATAATTTCACAAAGCGGAAATCTCGTTCCGGCAGACAAAAAGCTTTATGCACTCCGTGACGTGACCTCGACCGTTGACAGCATACCCCTTATCTGTTCAAGCATAATGAGCAAAAAGCTTGCAACTGGTTCGGACTGCATTCTCCTTGACGTCAAGACCGGAAGCGGTGCATTTATGAAAAATACCGAGGACGCAAAGGCACTTGCCAAACTCATGACAGAGGTTGGCAGGGACGCCGGAAAGAAGTGCCGTGCGGTGATTACGGACATGAATCAGCCCCTGGGTCACGCTGTGGGCAACGCTCTTGAAGTAATTGAAGCTGTGGATATACTCAAAGGCAGTCAGCATGACAGGCTCTATGAACTTTGCATGGTACTGGCGGCAAATATGCTTGAACTCGCCGGAATGGGCAGTATTGAGGACTGTCGGAAAATGGCTGAAATTTCTATCGAAAACGGTTCGGCACTGGAGAAATTCCGTGAGATGGTCAATGCACAGGGCGGCGACAGCAGTTTTATTGATGATTATTCATTACTGCCCCGTTCAGCGCATAAGCTTGAAATAAACGCTCAAACTGACGGCTATATCTCGGAAATCAACAGTGAGGACATCGGTTTTGCGGCACTCCTGACCGGTGCAGGACGCAGCACAAAGGAAGAACAGATTGACCACTCCGCCGGAATAATCATGGACTGCGAAACCGGAAAATATGTACACAAAAATGACGTTGTAATGACCATTTATTCAAACAGTCCGGAAAAACTGAAAGCCGCCGCAGAAAGGGCAGAGCAGTCATTTAAGATAACCCCGGAAAAACCGGAAGGACTGCCGCTGGTTTATGACGTAATATAAAATTATCAACTGTAGGGGCGACCATTGTTCGCCCTCCAATAATTCAGGCAAACCGCAACGGGCGACCAATGGTCGCCCCTACAATAATCCGTATTTCACAAAAAATGATTTGCGTGGTTTTTTCACTAAAACTATTGACATAACCGCTGAAAAAGTATAAAATTAAATAAACACAATATAAATTAAAAGCATACTATCTATTAAGGACGGAAAATTTATGCACAAAACAAAATCTGGTATTTCAATCGGCGCTCTGGGAGCAGTCATCTATTTTTCGGCACTCCTGGGCGGATATATACCTCTGTTTCTGATTGCAGGATACATCTTCATCAAAGAGGACAGCAAATGGCTGAAAAAGGTAACATTCAAAGCCATAGCGCTGATGCTCGTATTTTCCGGTCTGGGCGCTGTTATTGATATGCTCAACGAGATACTTGAGATATTCAACAGCCTTTTCAGCTGGGAACTGGAAATCCCTCTTGACCTTGATTACGTCCTGGACAATATAATCAGTATCTCAAAAACTGTGCTTTTCTCCCTTTTAGGTTTCAAGGCACTGGGACAGGGTGATATCCCTATCCAGACTATCGACAATGCTGTCTGCTGCGATTCAGATACCGTAGCAGATATCAATAAAGAAAAATAATTTTATAAAGGAGTAATTTAAAATGGGTTTTTTTGACAAAGTTAAAGATACTGCCGGAAGTGCCATGGCAGCTTTAAGCGACGCCGCTAAGGACGTTTCCGACAAGGGAAAAGAAATGACCGAAAAGGCAAGAATCAACAAGGCTATCAAGACTGAAGAAACAAAGATTAACAATCTTTACATGATTATCGGTCAGAAGTTCTTCAACCAGAACGCCGCTGCACCGGCTGGATTTGAAGACCAGTTCAACGGTATCAGAAACGCACAGGCTGAAATCGAAAAGCTTCAGAAGGATCTTGACGGTATGGCAGCTGCCTCAGCCTGTCCTAATTGCGGAGCTAAGGTAAATCCTGGTCAGCCGTTCTGTCAGGGCTGCGGTGCAAAGCTCACAGTTGACGCTGCTCCGGCACCAGCACAGCCGGTTCAGGCAGAAGTTGTTGATACAACTGCTACTGAAAAGGCAGAATAAAATTAATCTGTAAACAGAAAATGCACTGCGGTATAATAAGTACCACAGTGCATATTTTTATGAAACTACAACGTAGTTGTCAGCGGCAGTTTCTTTTGTAGCGTGTTCAGTCACGTTTGTAACTTTAACTTTCAGCGGTCTTGCGCCCATGTTTATCTCAATAATATCCCCGACTTTAACGTCATAAGATGCTCTTGCTATCTTGTCATTCACCAGGACTTTTCCTGCGTCACAAGCCTCGTTTGCAACAGTCCTTCTCTTTATAAGACGGGTTATTTTCAGATATTTGTCAAGTCGCATAAACAATTCCCCTTTCTAAACGAAAACGGCAGAGCCAGAAACTCTGCCGTAATTTTTAAGCATAAACGGTGTCAATTAAGCGTTAACAGCGTCCTTGAGAGCCTTACCAGCCTTGAATGCAGGAGCCTTCTTTGCAGGAACTGTAATTGTTTCGCCAGTCTGTGGGTTCTTGGACTGCTTTTCTTTTCTGTCACGAACCTCAAATGTACCAAAACCAACAATCTGAACCTTGTCACCGTTTACCAGAGCTTCTGTAATTGTAGAAACAACAGCTGAAAATGCCTTCTCAGCGTCCTTCTTTGTTAATTCACTTTTTTCTGCGATCTGATTGATTAATTCTGCCTTAGTCATTTTTATACCTCCAAAATTCTTTTGAACCTGATAGTTCTTTAAATTATTATTGTGCCTGATTTTTAACTTTATTCCAGTAAACATCAAGCTTTTCTATGCCAAGAGCTTTCATATCAGCTCCGTCAAGCCTTACTAAATCTTCAGTTGCGGCAAACCTTTCAATAAACTTTTCAGTTGCCCTGGTCATAGCCTCTTCGGCGTCGATTCCAAGATGTCTTGCTGTGTTGACGCAGGAGAAAAGCAGGTCGCCCAGTTCCTCAAAAATGTCCTCTTTTTTTCCGGACTTCACTGCCTCTTCCAGTTCAGCAGTTTCTGCCTTGATACACTCAATGGTCTCATCAGCATTTTTAAAGTCCATGCCGGCTCTCATAGCCCTTTTTCCTACCTTCTGGGCACGCATAAGCGCCGGAAGTGACTGTGCAACAGACGTCAGCGTTTCAGTATAGCTTGTCTGTCCTTTGGTTTCCTTTTTAATGCTGTCCCAGTTTTTAAGCACCTCGCCGGAGTCGGAAACAACCACATCTCCGAAAACATGAGGATGTCTTATAATAAGTTTCTGACAAAGCTCATCACAGATATCATCAAAATCAAAGCTTTCCTTTTCCTCTTCGATACGGCAGTGGAAAACCACCTGGAGCAGAACATCTCCAAGTTCTTCTCTGAGCAGGTCTGTATCGTCAAGGTCGATAGCCTCAATTGCCTCGTACACTTCTTCTATGAAGTCATTTCTGATTGACTGGTGAGTCTGTTCCCTGTCCCACGGACAGCCGTCCGGACTGCGGAGAATCTTCATTATCTCACGCAGATCATTAATATCATAATGTTCCTTGAACTGAAATTCTACCATAACATCACCCTGTTTTTCTGACAATTTATATAGTACATTAAAATCGGGAAAAAAGCAATAGTTTTTTACAAGTTTGTAAAAATGATTGAAATCTAATGATTTTTTATATGAATTTCTGTTAAATATCCTCTTTTTAGAACCTGTGCACATAGGAAATGTGTGCGGATTTTCGAGAAAAAATTGTTGCAGACAAGGCGAAAATTTGCAGACATACTGGTGTATGACAAAAATTTTCAACGCAGTATGCAGCAGTTTTTGCCGAAAAGACGTGCGCAGATGCCTGTGTGGACAGGTTCTTAATCAGTCGTTTACGTTTCCGCTGCTTACGCCGGCTGCCTGATCCTTCATCTGAGCAATTCTCAGCTGAGACATAACACGCTGATACATATTGAAAATCTTTCTCTTTGACTCGTCTTCCTTTGCGATTGCATTTGGAATTATCTCGGTCATGTATACACCGTTTTTAGTCAGGAAGTAAACGTAGTTCTTTCCGGCAACAGGCATATCAAACTTTGTGGTTTTCTTGCAGCAGTCAAGACAGTCGTTGGCAAGTCTGATAAAGTCGAAGGACGCCTGTGCAACACCTCTGTAACGTGCAGCAGCGTTGATGTACTCGCCGCCTAAGTTGAAGTAGATGTTTGCAGAACCGTTGATAAAGCATACCAGTGACGCTAAAACAGTCGGTGACATAGGCATATCAATTACAGCGCCGTATATCTCGTTGGGACCGATTTCCTTCTTAAACGGTGCAGCCGGGAAAGTGAGAGCCTTTCCTCTTGAAACTATATATTTCTGTGATGTTGTGTATCTGTCAAGTACAGAACGTTTTTTTGCCATTTTAATCTCCTTTCACCGCATATCCTGCGGAACCGCCTTTTGCGGCAGACGGTGCGCCTTGTTGATTTTCAGATTATTTTAGTCAAGCATATCCTTTGTCATACCGCCGAGAATCTCAATTCCCTTTACAATCTGTTCGTCAGTCGGGGTTGAGAAGTTAAGACGGAATGAATTTGTCTTGTCACTTTCGTTTATCATAAAAGCAGTACCCGGAACAACTGCAATCTTGTAGTCCTTAACAGCCTTTGTGCAGAAGCCCATCATGTCACTGCCCTCCGGAAGTGTAGCCCAGATAAACAGTCCGCCCTCCGGACGTGTGTATGTCACCTTTTTGGAGAAATACTTGTCCATATTTTCAAGCATAAGACCGCATTTTTTCTTGTAGATAAGGCGCAGGTTCTTGAAATGCTCGTCAAGGTCACATTCTGTTAAGAATCTGTAGCAGATAAGCTGCGGCCAGATACTTGTGTGAACGTCAGATACCTGCTTGCACACTACCATCTTCTGGAATATATCCTTAGGAGCGCAGGCATAGCCTACACGAAGTCCGGGCGCAAGAATCTTTGAAAAGCTTCCCACATAGATAACTCTGTTTTCAGTGTCCATACTCTTGATTGTCGGAACATTCTCTCCGGCAAATCTCAGGTCACCGTAAGGGTTGTCCTCGATAATGATGCCGTTGTATTTGCAGGCAAGCTCGTATATTCCCTTTCTCTTTTCAAGGGACATTGTTGAACCAGTCGGGTTCTGGAAATTCGGGATAACGTAGATTACCTTCTGTCCGGCTGCGTTTTTAAGCACGTCCTCAAGAACGTCCAGTTTCATGCCGCCCTCTTCCTGTTCAACACCAACAAGGTTTACGTTGTAGGAACGGAAAGCATTGAGGGAACCTATAAAACTCGGTGCCTCAGCGATAAGAGTATCACCCTCGTTGCAGAGTACCTTGCAGGCAAGCTCTATAGCCTGCTGTGCGCCGGATGTGATAATAAGGTCGTCATTATCCTTGTTAAAACAGCCTTTAGCCGCCATTCTCTCCTTTAAGGTATCTCTCAGAGGCAGATATCCCTCAGAAATGTTATACTGCAAAGCAAGTATCGGGTCATTTTTAAGAATATCAGCTGAAATTCTTCCGACCTCTTCTGTAGGAAAAGCCTCCGGTGCTGGATTTCCGGCTGCAAAGGAAATGACTTCCGGGTCAGCGGTGAACTTCAGAATTTCTCTGATAGCAGACGCCTGAAGTCCGGAAACCTTTTCTGAAAATTTATAATTCATTTTTAATGCAACGCCTTTCATAACAAAAAATATAACTGCATATAATTATAACACATATTCAAAAATGTATCAATACGATTTACAACAATTCTTCAAATCATTATGCAATTTCAACAAATTGAAAATAATTATTTTTAGCAATAAAACAATAAACGAAGGTGATACGGCTTGAAAAACCAAAGTTTCCTCAAAGGCTCTGTGATACTTATCGCCTCTGCCGTTATAGCCAAAGCGGTGGGGGCGCTTTTCAAGATACCGCTGACCAATATGCTGGGCGGCGTGGGAATGAGCTATTTCAGCTGTGCATACGGTCTTTTTCTCCCGGTCTACGCACTGACTGCAACCGGTCTTACAACGGCTGTGGCAAAACTTACCGCTGAAAACTGCGCATTCGGCAACTACAAAAATGCGGCAAAAATACGCCGTATCTCTCTCCTTTTGTTCACTGCCGTGGGTGCAGCCGGAACACTGCTGATACTTCTGCTGGCTGTACCCTTTGCCGGAAAAATTGCCGCCTGTCCAAAGGCGTGGCTTTCCGTCATGATGATTGCACCCTCCGTGCTTTTCGGCTGTATTACAGCGGTCTACAGGGGCTGCTGGGAGGGTATGCGCAATATGTACCCCACAGCGCTTTCCCAGGTGGTGGAGGCTGTTGTAAGGCTTGCCGCCGGACTTGCTCTCTGTTCATGGGTACTCTCAAACGAGCAGACGGTTTTGCAGTATCTCCCCGACGGTATCGACATAACCGCCGCCGCATCAGCCGCCGCAGTATCAGGCATAACCCTTTCAACCCTTGCCGGAACGCTCTTCCTTTATATAAGAGGGACAGGACTGGAAAAGGGTTCGCCACTGTTAAAATCCGGCAGTGAGCAAAGCGGTCGGCAGATTATAAAGTCACTGTTTGCGGTGCTTGTACCGGTGGCGCTGGGTTCGATAGTCACCAATCTCACTTCCCTTATCGACCTTGCAACCATTATCCGCTGTCTTGACAAAGCGGCGGTTCTGTCGCCGGATTACTTCTACGAAAATTTCGGTTTAAGCGGTATTTCGCCGGCTGAGATTTCCGAGTTTATTTACGGTTCTTTTACTGGTCTTGCGGTAACCGTTTTCAACCTTGTACCGTCGGTCACCAATATGTTCGGCAAGGGAATACTTCCCAGTCTGGCACAGGCGTGGGCAAGGGGCGACAGGAACGAGTCCGAAAGGCTCTCACGGAGCGTTTTAAAAGCCACCGCCTTTCTCGCATTCCCCTCCGGAATCGGGATAACCGTTCTGTCAAAGGAAATACTGCTGTTTCTTTATCCGGACAGAATGGCAGAATGTACCGTTTCAGCCGAAAGTCTGGGGTTTCTGGGTATAGGCGTAATTTTCCTTGCACTGTCCTTTCCCCTTTTCAGTATGTTTCAGGCAATCGGCAAGGCTGACCTGCCGGTTAAGCTTATGGCAGTGGGGGTAATAGTAAAATTTGCCGGAAATATTCTGCTGATACCAGTACCCTCAGTCAACGTTTCCGGTGCTGCCATAGCCACGCTTCTCTGCTATCTTGTTATATTTATACTATCTGTATTTTTCTACCGTAAATACACAAAAATCAGAATAAAAATCTTTTCGCTGTTATTCCCGTCGGTATTATCCGGAATATTCTGCGGTGTTACGGCAAGGGCAGTTTACTCAGCACTCCCCCTTGAAAACCGTCTTGCACTCCCACTTTCAATATTTGCCGGAGGTGTGGTTTACCTTATTGTGTCGGCGGTTACCGGGAATGCAAAGGAATTACGGTAAAAACGGAACTATCGAAAAATAAACATCTCCAAAAAATAACGGGCGACCAATGGTCGCCCCTACAATATTTTCTCATTTCCTGTCAGCAATCTGAACTCGTCTGATAAACAGATAAGAAACCGCAAGCAGTACCACACCGCCGATAAATGTGGTTACTGACAGGTGACTAAAGCTTTCAATAACAAATTTCATATATGACGCAAGTTTTTTTGAAATGAACGAATCAAACAGTGCAGCATCCACAAAGGGAATAACTGCAAAGATTAAAATGTACAATGCCGCCGGTATCAACATCCTGAGAACCTTATTCAGACGATAAAATGCCGCACTGATAAGCAATCCGGCTGAAACAGCCATAAAATCAAAGGAAAACATAATTAAAAAGCCTTTCAGATAATCCGTAGCCTGCGGAACTTCACCGTTTAACAGGAAAACCTGCTCAAAAATTGAATCATAGGAGTAATCCTGAATAATACTTTCGTAAGCATTTCCAAGTATGCAGTAAATTGTATCTACGCACGAGCCAATCAGTGCAAACAATATAAAAGCAATTATTTCGCTGACAAAATATGTCTTTCTGGAAATTCCGTTTTGTATGCCCATGGAAATGTTTTCACGATAGCTTATTATTCCCGTAATCAGCATAAAAATTATTGTGGAGAACTCCATTCCGCCTAAACCACCGCCGCCGTCTGTTGCAACTAGTATCAAACACAGATGAATAATAACCAGAATAATTGCGGCAAAGCCAACATATCCTTTAATAAAATCGTTCATCAGATATTTTACCATACTCTTTATCTTCATAACCCTTTTCCTCCCTCTCACGAATTAGTCAGCTGAACAAACAGCTTTTGCAGATCCATTGCGGAAACCTCAAGACCCTCCGGGACTTCGTTTTTGTCCACCCTGCCAAGCACATAAGCCGTTTTCAGACCGCCTATCGAATCAGTACCGATAACCTCTCTGCCCTTTATAAACTCGTCAACCACTCCGGCAGCACCAGAAACAGTGAAACCTGTTTCAAGGAGTGAATCCCTGGTCTGATTTCTGATTACCTCACCGTTTTTGATAATCACAACGTCCTCAATAACCGTTGAAACTTCCTCGATAAGGTGTGTTGAAATGACACAGCAGAACGGGTTTTCAGCGTACTTTTCAATCAGACAGCGGTAGAAAAGGTCACGGTGATTGGCGTCAAGACCTAAAACCGGCTCGTCAAGGAACACATAGGGAGCGTTCACGGACAGTGCAATGATTATCTTGAAAATTGAGTTGTAGCCTGTTGAAAGTGAGCGGACATTCTTGTTTACGTTCAATCCAAATTCCTTTGCAAGCTTGTTTGCGTACTCAATGTCGAAATCCGGATAAAACTCCTTAGTCCACTTCAACGCCTTTTTGATTTTAAGCTTCGGCGGATAAAGATTTCTCTCACTCATAAGGTAAATCTTTGAAAGCGCCCTGTCGTTTTCCATTGCGTTTTCACCGTCAACAGTAACACTTCCGGAATTGCTGAAAATTCTGTTAGAAATGATTTTCAGCAGTGTGGACTTGCCTGCACCGTTTCTGCCCAGCAGTCCG